>CASFSH010000168.1 GCA_949297205.1 uncultured Bacillota bacterium
GAAATCTAAGGACAAATTATATCAAATTTGGTTAATATTTTATTTTTTTTAAAAAGTGTCACCCATCATTGACAATTCAACAATGAGTAAATTGTAAACTTTTTAAATTATATTGACACAAACCAACAATAAGTGATATAATAAGACGATAAAATACAATAAAGGCAGGGATTTAAACGTGAAAAGAGCCAGAAGAGGAAATTTTTCAAGAGGTACCGTGTCAAAAAGACAATCAAACGAAACAAAATCAAATGAAAGTGTAAAAAATAATATAAATGAAAATAAATATAACGTAAACGAAGAGGAAAAACGCGACCTGCAGATGAAATATTACGGTAAGGTAATGGATGAAGAAGAAAATCGAGAAACTGCAGAAGTCCTTTCCGCACAGGCAGAAACAGAAAAAGGACAAGATATATCGACTGAATTGCATGAAAATAATAGTGAAAGCAGTATGCAGTCTGTTGACGAAACGGAAAATATTCAAGAAGCTGTATCTGATGAGAATGAGATGTCTGATGAAACAGGGTCTGAACTGAAGGAAAATATTGTTTCCGAGGAAGAGGAATCTGTTTCTGAAAATACAGAGAAAATATCAAAACGGGGAAAATTTAAAAAATTGGAAGGAAAGAAAAAAACAATTTTAATTTTTTCCGTCTCCCTTGTGGTGTTTATTTGTTTTTCGCTTATTGCGTTCGGACTGAGCGGATTTTTTGATAAATCACCCCTTAATGGAGATTCGAATGAGGATTATATGGCTCCGGTTGACGAGGTAACCGGAAAAGTAAATGTATTACTCTTGGGTGTTGATAATGAAGGGTTAAGAACGGATACAATTATGGTAGTGTCGTATGATACAGATGATCATATAATGAATATATTGTCAATACCAAGAGATACAAGAATGTATGTTGGTACAAGGTATCAGAAAATAAATGCTGCTCATGCAATAACAAAGAATGGGAAAATTGCAGGCCCGCAGGGTTCAATCGAAGCAGTAACAAGACTTACCGGAATACCTATAAACTATTATGTTGAATTCAGCTTTGAGGCATTCAGAGAAACCATTGACGCTTTGGGCGGTGTTTATTTTAATGTTCCCCAAAACATGAACTATGAAGATTCATCACAGGATTTGTATATTCACCTGACAAGTGGGTATCAGCTTCTTGACGGGGATAAAGCAGAACAGCTTGTAAGATTCCGTCAGTATCCCCAGGGAGATATAAAAAGAGTTGAGGTTCAGCAAAGCTTTATAAAGGCTGTAGCCGAACAAAAAATGAATGCAAGTATTATAACAAAATTGCCTAATCTGTACAAAACATTATCAGAAAATATTGAAACAAACTTTTCACTTTCGGATATGACAAAGTATGGACCGAGTTTACTGCAATTGTCAATGGATAATATTACAACTTACAGTTTACCCGGAGATTACAGCGGAAGCGAATATTCGGCATCATATTGGATTGCAGACATGAATGAATTGAAAGAACTTATCGAAACAACTTTCGGATACGATGCATCAAAAATAACATATAAGAAACCGGGAGAATATTTAACATTTACAGATTCTGATTCGGATAATACAAAGAAGGAAACAGCGTCTTCAACTGCGTCATCATCTTCATCAGATAAAAAGACATCGAAACCTACATCAACTGCACAGGATAAAGCCGAATCTACTAAGAAACCGACATCAACGTCATCTTCAAAACAGACGGAAAAACCGGAGAGTACAACAGAACCGGAAGAGCCTGAAAAAACAATACAACCTGAAAAGACGGAAGAAACAACAACGCCTGTACATTCGGCAGCGCCATCTTTCGGAACAGAACCGGGAACGATAATAGATGCATCAGGCGGGGATTCACTTAAAGATGTAGAGGATCCAAGCTCATACGGTGATATAGCAAAAACCCCTTCGCCCACATCAACTTCTACACCGACAAGGGCACCTGTAACTACACCGTCTGCTGAAAATAATCAGAACAGCGGTACGTCAGGAAGCGGCAGACCACAGGCAAATCAATAATATAAAAGAGGTATGATAAATTGAAGAGAGCAAGAGGAAGGAATTCCGCAAAAACAAAAACAAGTTCAAAATATGATAGTATAGATGTGCCTGAAATAGTCAGGCGATCTTCCCAAGATAAGAAATACATAAATGCAAACATTGTTACTCCCAAGTCAAAAAAAGGGACAAAAACAAATACAAAGGGAAAGAAAAAGACAACAAAAAAATCCGCTAAAAAAAGAATCAGAAATATTATATTGCTTCTTATTTTGGCTGTAA
>CASFSH010000169.1 GCA_949297205.1 uncultured Bacillota bacterium
GCACTTTCAAAAGTTGAAAGAAATGTATTCGCAAAAATACTGAATCATTGTATGAAAGTTGCAGACGGACAGGCTTTGTTAAAAGTGTCGGACGATAAGGTGTCGGCAATCCACGGCGGCGATAAAAGCGATTACTCCATATTGGAAATGTATGAGCTGTTTACAAAAACCTCCGATTATCTGAATGATAATTTTTCTGACGTAAAGTATGCAGGTGGATTTTATGACCATTCGATTGTCACAGCACTATGGACACTTGACGGCAATGATGAGCTGATTAAGACGTATAAGGATTTGCTTGCAATGCATTCTGTAAAATGCAGAGATTTAAAAGCATCTGTACGACTTACAAGCTCAGACGTCGGCATCAGCGGAGAAAATTTATATCCGACACTTATTGCGGACGGCAGAAATATCCCGCTGGGTAATCCGTTAAAACTGGAACATAAGAACGGCGCATCTATGCGTGATTTTGAGAAGAAATTGTCAATGCTTTATTCTCAGTATGACCTGGCAATAGGAAAACTCAAGGACTTGATTGCGATTACGGTGAAAAATCCGTCAAATGCTATGGTAGGCGTAATGTCTAAAATCGGAATACCGAAAAAATACGGTGTACCTGCACTCGAAAAATTTAATGCTATACACAGCAGCGGTTTTTGCAGTGCACACGATATTTATTACGGAATTGCAGAAGTAATATTCTTTATGCAGTGCGCCGGCGAAAGCGGTGTCAGAATTACTCAAATGGAAGAAACCGTATCAAGAGCTTTGAATGTAAAATGGCAGGACTATGATATTCCCGGAGAGATTAAATGGTAAGGGGGTATGAGTTATGCCGCGAGGTAATTATAAGCCTAATGTTGTGGTTGAAACAGGCGGCTTGACAGAGGAAGAATGGCTTGATTATCGTAGGGGAGGCATCGGTGGTTCCGATGTCTCAATTATTTACGGAGTGTCGCACTTCCGATGTAACCGTGATTTGTATTACGATAAACTTGGCATTAAACCTCTCAGAGAAAGCGAAGATAATAATTGGCTGCAAAAAGAAATGGGACACGTACTTGAGGATTTGGTTGCAAAGGTGTTTGCAAAGAAAACAGGACTGAAAGTATATGAGGTCAAAAAAATGTTTTCTCATCCGTTGTATCCGTTTATGAGGGCGGATGTTGACCGTTTTGTAACCGATGACGATGGACGTACCGGAATTTTAGAATGCAAAACCACAAATTATCAGAACAAAGACGCCTGGGCAGACGGAAAATATCCATATCAATACGAACTTCAAATCAGGCATTATATGGCTGTTATGAACCTTGATTTTGCGTACATTGCTTGCCTTTGGGGTAATAGTGAAAATGATTTTGCTTATCGGAAGGTTGAACGGGATTATGATTTTGAGGATGAGATTATTGAAGCAGAACAGTATTTCTGGGAAGAGTTTATCGAAAAGAAGATTGAGCCTGAATTCAGTGGTAAGCCTGATTTGGTGCTTCAGTGCTTAAAGCAGCATCTTGATGAAGCAGATGCATCTTTAGGCGTAAAGGTTTTACCGGCTGCTTTTGGAACAGATGTTGAAAAATATTTGAGATTAAAAGAGCAGAAAAGTAAGCTTGAAGCCGATAAAAAGGTAATTGAGGATGAAATGAAGAGACTGTCAATACCAATCATTGAGGAAATGGGAGCTTTTTGCGAAAGTGAGCTTTCCTTGCCCGGTAAGCAAGTCTATATTTCGTATAAACCGAGAAAATCTGTCAGAATGCTTGCAAAGGCATTGGAAAAGTTGGCTATTCACCACAGAGATATATATGATGAATATGTATCCGAAACCGAAAGCCGCACATTAAATATAAAGGAGATGATAAAAACATGATGAGACATGAAGGAAAAGACCTTGTTTATGTATGCTCGCCTTTGGGTGCTGAAACTCCGGATGGAATAATGAAAAATATGAAAAAGGCAAGGCTGTATATGGGTACAATTTCCGAAAAGTATAATTGCAGAGCAATCGCACCGCATGCAATACTTCCGGTATTTCTTGATGATCGTGTTCCTGAAGAAAGAGCTTTGGGCTTGAAATTCGGACTTGATTTATTAAAAATATGCAAGAAAGTGGTTGTATGCGGAACGGTTATATCGGAGGGGATGCAAAAGGAGATTGAACTTGCTCAAAAGCTTGGCATACCTGTTATTTATAACGATATGCCAAAGCCTTCTCGTATCAAAATAACAATAGAAATTGAAGGTGATTAACTTGATATGCACATTTGAGAAAAAAATTTTCGAGAATAGCAGCACAGGTTATTGTGTGGCAGCATTTAAGACGGATGACACATCTGTTCCGCAGGATGCCAGAAGTAAATACGCACCCAGAGATCGGAAAGTGCATTTTACGGCAGTCGGCTACGGAATTCCGGCGACGGATTCTATTGACCTTGAGCTTGAAGGCAAATGGCAGACAACCAAATATGGTGTGCAGCTTGTCATTGAACATTTTGCAGAGATAATTCCGCAGACGATTGATGGTATAATCGGATACCTGTCATCGGGACTCATTGCAGGAGTCAGTGATATTACGGCAAAAAAAATCACAGACAAATTCGGCATGAATACACTGTCCATAATTGAAAATGAACCGAAAAGACTTGCGGAGATAAAGGGACTATCGGATAAAAAGATAAAGAAGATAGTTGATTCATACGCACAGAATAAAAACCTCAGAAGCATCGTGTCATATCTTTCACCGTATGGGATAACTCTCAACAAAGCTGTTCGTATTCATGAAAGGTTTGGAGATAAGTCTATGGAAGTTCTTAATGAACGCCCATTTGAACTTTGCGATATTGCAGGCTTCGGTTTCAAAACCGTAGACGCTATCGCAAAAAAGATCAAATGCAAGCCGAACGATAAAATGCGGATTAAGGTAGCGGCAAAGTATATAATGTCCGAAGTTAAGAGCGAAGGGCATGTCTATATGGAGCAACAGGAATTAAGATACAGGTGTTATGAACTCTTGAATGATGATTTAAAAAATATATCTGTTACACATGATGAAATCAGAGAGTGCATTATTGAACTGATCAGAGCCAAGACGCTGATAAACAATAACGGAATGATATACCTTCCGTACTCAAAGAATATTCAAGGTTTTATACACCTATTTATATGCTCGGAGGCTGGCTTTGGAAAGAACCTATGTCATTTACTAATCAAGTATGTGATGATGATAAAAAATTAATGAACATATTAATAGGAAGGAAAGATGAAGATGAATAAATACGAAGAAATGCTGAGGCGTGCAGATGAGAAATATAAATTCAGTGCTTTGGAAAAAAAGAAAATTATCGGACTGCTTGATTACTGCCACGCAAATGATGTGCGGTGGACATTAAGACGAATGTTTGAGGTGTATTTTATGTGCGATGCAATGCCGGAAATGGAAATTACAACCTGTGATTGCAATGATCAGTGTGCAAGATACGGATGTTCTACTTGTACGGCAGCAGATGATGCAGAGCTTCTGATAAATCAGGAAAAATCTATTCTTGATTTTGAAGAATACAATGAATTTTATTTTAAAGATGAGGTCAAATCCATCATAAATAAATATCACGGCTCGAAAAAGGGCAAAATTCAGCCGGAAGAAATTGAAATGATCATTAAAGAGGTAAACGAGAACTTAACTGCTATAACAAGCGGTTAGAATTATAAGAGCAGGAGACGAAAACGAAAGAAAGAGTTGAAGCGATGATATCGTACATATTTGGCAAATACGATATGCGCAAAGGAGAAAATAACAGGTTAAGAATGCAGAAGTTGGCTGAGTTCTGTTTGCAGGATATAGGAGAACATTCGAAGTTAAAAGATGAACCGGAAAATAAACCTGCATTAAAGTACTTTGTTATCCGGAGTATAATTTATCTGATGAATTTGGAGGTGTAGATACGTGGCAGAAAACACTATTGTCTATAATGGAATACTTACGCCACAGGCTTATCTTGAAATAATGACAGGTAAATACTTTACCCTTAATGCTGATAATCAAATTGAGGCTGTTGAAAATATTTTGGATAAGCATTTCGGTGAGGGTATGTATTGGAGTTTCGCACTTGATGATATTGAGGAAGTAGTGAAAAACGGACATAAAGTTGTACTTGTTGAATGTGTGAATAGCGCAAATAAAAACGGCATCGCAGAACAAGAGAAAATCTATCGCTGGTTTGAAGTGCCGGAGGAGTGGAACAAAGAAGTATTTGAGGAAAGATTAAAAGAAATCTAATTCGGGACATAAAACACAAAAAAGAGTTTATATTGGGAGCAGATTAATTATCTGTTCTCGATATAAACTCTCGGATTTAGTTGAAATATTGTGTTGGAGCTGATTACGAGTAAGGTTAGTTTATGGAGGTGTCCATAGTAGTTTTTGTACGCAGCTCATTTGATAAATCTCCTTATTAATAATTGCTGCCCGTTTTTTAACAAACCATTCATTTTTAATTTATGATATTTTACCCATATTATAACAAACCCCATAGGCTTTATCGGAATTATTAATCATTCACAAAAACCGCTTAGTTATCGGAAACTTATGCGATTTTATTTTGATGTGGCAAATAAAAATATCCTTATAACTGATGTCTGTGGTTTGGCGCAAATTCAATTTGACGTAGACAGAAAATATTAGCGTTTTAAATTGAAATTGTATTGAAAATTCAAGATTTTGAATAGTATTTGCCGTTGACAAGAAAAGTTCCGGATGTTATAATTGAAAACAATCAGATTAGGGTAGTATGATGAAAATGCAAGAAGATACTATACGAGTAGGGCATGGTATGAAACAGTACTTTTATTTTGTGCCGGTGCGATTCTTCAATCTGTATTAAAATGGCGAGGCTTATCATTCGAACGGATAAGCCTTGCTGCATCCTTCGCAGCAAAAATCCGAAAAATTTTCCGAAATGCAAAGTTATAAAAGTTTATAATTTTTATTTGAAATGAGAGGATACAGAAATGAGTAATGAAAAAAAATACATATGCATAACTGTTCTTAATAACATTGTAGATGTTTTTATAAACGGAGCAATATTTATTACATTTTTGAAATATTGGGGTATGTCTGGCTCAAAAATAAGTTCATTAAACTTTGCCGGAAATATCATATGTGTTTTAGCGAATATTTTATTGGTATTTATACTGGATAAAATTATTAAGATAAAAAGAGATTATTGTATTTGCTGTATTGCAAATGTAATTTATTGCTGTATTATTTTATTTGTAAATTTGAGTTTTGCGTACCTCGGAGATGTGGCAATTTCAATTGCGGCAGGAATGTTTTGTGCCAGAAAAGGATATGCGGTTATATTTAGCCAGTTATATGAAAAGCTGCCGTACAGGATTTTGAATATGAATAATATTGTTGATGCGGAGAATGGTATTATTATCCCATCACTTATCATGGGGATATTAGTAAACGGAGCATATACGCTTCTGGGATTTGTAATTGATTTTCGATATCTGATTACGATTTTTATGAGTATAAATATTGTTTTTGCGGTTACAATTGTGTTAATCGTTTGCTCGTTGAAGGAGAATGATTACGGAAGTGAAAATATAGGCGAAACACGCGGGAAACGGTATATTTTGGGGCTTATTTCTATGTTGAAAAAACCATATTGTATTATTACTAATTCGGCAAATCTTTTCAGGGGCATTGCCTACGGTATAATAGGTATGGTACCTGCTGTTATGGCTTCGGAAATAAGCAGCAGTGGTGGCGCTTTGTCGTTTATGGCTATTGCTGTAAATCTCAGCAGCTTTATTGTGGGAATAATATATTTAAAATTTTTAAGACGAGATAATATTGTCAAGTTTATAATTCTCGGCAGTATAATATCGTCTGTTTCGCTTACTGTAATGATACTGTTTAAGAATGTCGTGTATTTTTATATTATATACATTCTGATGCTTATAGGAAATTCTTGTATAGACCGAAATATTCTCATTTATTATAAGAATATTGTTCCTTACGAAAATTACGGCCGATTTACAACCACCCGGGAGATTATAGTTACATTCGGCATGGCTGTGGGGGCGTATGTGTGTTCGCTTTTTATAGATCAGCATCCATATGCTATTTTGGCTTTTGCGGGAATATGCAAGCTTATTTTTGGATTAATAATTATGTTGTTTTCGGGAAAAATAAAAGAGATTAAGTTTTAAGTCATGAAAATTCTTACAAAATCAATAATACGAAACTGCTATCAAAATTGAATTTTTACAATAATCCGCTGCAAATTGAGCAGAGACGGGTATCATGTTAAGCTGAGTCTCATTCCGGTGATAGCAAGTTTTAGTGTTGTGGAAACAGACACGGCTTATTTTCGATAAATTTCCTTATTAATAATTGCTGCCCGTTTTTTAACAAACCATTCATTTTTAATTTATGATATTTTACCCATACTATAACAAACTCCATAGGCTTTATAGGAATTATTATATCATTCATAAAAACCGCTTAGTTATCAGAAACTTATGCGGTTTTGTTTTGGTGTGGCAAATAACAATATCTTTATAACTGGTTTGGTTTGGTGCAAATTCAATTTGACGTAAACAGAAAATATTAGCGTTTTAAATTGAAATTGTCTTGAAAATTCAAGATTTTGAATAGCATTTGCCGTTGACAAGAAAAATTTCGGATGATATAATAAAAATGGTTGGGAAATTGCAGTATTATGAGAAAAGGGAGTCGTAAAAAATGCGCGGAATGCAAGAAAAGAGATACTTTTATTGGATTGTCGGAACAATTGCAGTATGTATAAGTATATGCATAACACTTATGTTTTTTTGTATTCGTTCGTTCGTTTATACAGAATATTCAAAAAAAATAAATAATGTTTGTATGCAGTTCGGAAATAATTTCAAGCAGCAGTTAAGCAGTGTAGAGGGGTGTGTAAATAGATTTTCGAGTAAATATGGTACAGGATTAGAACGTGCGGAAATATATGATGAAATGAGTGTGTTAAGGTTATCTGATATCAATATCCCATATGTAATTACAATGATTGGTACGGCTACATATGATAACGGCTATGCTGTTTTGCCTGTTCAAAAACTTCGTGACCAAATACAGCAAGAGTTTGATGGGACTACAAAGAGTAAATGGTTTGTAAATGATGAATACAAGAGCTTAATATACGCTGTACGGAATAATGATGGATCGGTAATTGCGATAGCAACTTTAATTGAACCCCTGCTGAAGGATTTTATGAATAACACATATTTAAAGAATGTCCGGTTACAATTGAGCGACGGGCTGAATACTGTAAGTGTAAAAGACAGAATTGATTTAGAGAAATACGGACACAGTTTAGAATTAAATTACGAAACAGAGAAGAGTGATTTGGAACTGAAATATTTTATTCCTGTGCCGGTTGAGAAGATAATGGCAAAATGGATTTACGTTGTGATGTTAGTTTTTTTCTTACAATTTTTTGTGTGTACACTTGTTGCCGGCAAATTTGTTCATGGAATTTTCAAGGGTATTTCAAAATTAAAGGACAGAATGCAGGAGTATATTAACAATAAATGGTGATATTGATTGCGTATGAAAGGAAAGTAAGATGCGAGTTTTAATTGTAGATGATGAAAAGCTGGCGAGAGAGGCTATTGAACATATTATTGTTTCGTCAGATTACGATATGAAAGTTGTGGCACAGGCACAGAATGCAAAAGAGGCTTTGAGCATGTATAAGATGTACAATCCTGATGTGATAATTACAGATATATGTATGGATGGTGAAGATGGTCTCAATTTAATTGAAGAAATTCATAGATATGATTCAAACAGCAATGTTATTGTGCTAAGTGCATACGAAAAATTCGAGTATGCAAAAAAAGCATATGAAAGCGGAGCGGAGTTTTACCTTTTAAAGCCTATTGATGAAAACGAGCTTATACGAATATTGTTAATTTTTAAGGAGCGAATAGAAAGCAATAAAAAAGAGATTGAAGATATATCTAAAAATTTTATTGCTGTTCGGGATAATTATTTCAAAGAGCTATTTTTGAATCCGTTTGTTGATGCTGATAATTTTAACGAAATTTGTAACGTATTTGGTATACATTCATCGCAAAGATTTGTTGTTGCAAAGGTTTTTATTGACAGCTTTTACGTACTTACAAAAGACGAACAAAAAGAAGCCGAAAACGCACTTAAGGGAGCTATTCAGTATTTTGAATTAATATATAATGGAAGATGCGTCCAAATTCAGATATCAAATTGCGAGTGGGCTGTTGTCGAATTTTTTGATGAACAAAAAGAAGACGAAGCTATAATTATGAAACTGAATGGTGCATTTTTATCATTGCAGGAGCAGTTTGAACTGATGTTTGATAAGACAAAAATATCGATCGGAATATCTAAAATATATTCGAATCCGCAGTATATGCTTCAAGCTTATAACGAAGCCAATGAAATGATTTGTTCAACGGCATGGCAGGGAAAAGGAAGTGTCATAAACAAAGAAAGCATCACACCATATGTAACACAAGGGATTTTCATAACGAGAAAAGAGCTTGATGAAATATGTACAGCGTGTATTGCTAATGATTATGAGGCAATACAGTTAAGTATTGATAAATATTTCGGACGGATAACCGGCATACAGTATGTCGAAATAATGGTACTTTATAATGTTGTTGCAGAGGCTGTTATAAGCATAATACGAAATATAACTAAAAATGCAAACACTATTTTTGATGTCTTTGAAGAAAGGATTGACTTATTTTCCGAAATACGAACCTGTAAAAATCTTGCGGACATAAAGACATGGTTTGAAGACAAGATGAAACAGGCGCTTAAGTATACGAATAAAAATAATTCAAGTGAGAATTTGACTAAAATAATCAATATTATAGAAAGAGAGTATTCAAATTTGATTACTGTTGAGGATATTGCTGAAAAACTATATTTTTCGCCGAGTTATCTTATGAGGCTTTTTAAGTATGAAACAGGGCAGACACTTCATGCTTACATTACGGAATATCGCATAAAAAAAGCCGTGGAGCTGTTAAAAAGAGGAGATTTAAAAATTTCCGAGGTGAGTGTACGGGTGGGATATGCTGATTCGAATTATTTTGGACAAGTATTTAAGCGAGTTATGGGTATAACGCCTCAAAAGTATATGAAGGGATTGAAATAAATGTTTGGCAGCAAAAGGCGAACACGGATAAGAAACAGTATATATTTTTTGATTGTTATTTTTACCACCTTAACAATTTGCCTGATAGGCTTGATTACATATGTATATATCATACATTTTTACAGAGATAATTTAGATTCGTATATGTCGGAGTCCAGCAGATACTGCAAAGCAAATTTACAGAGCATTACAAAACGTATCAACATTCAAAGCCTGGAAATAATAAATGATCAGAAAATTTATTCATATATTTCGGATAGCAGACTTAATGAGGAGGAAAAGGAAAACGCTGTTTGCTCGATAGTACGAGAAAAGCTTGAAATTATGGATATTGTAGAAAAAGCAGATATAATAACAAAGACGGGGAAAAGGTACAGTGTATCAAAAACAGAGAACTTTAGCGGACGTGTAGACGAAGAGTTTATAACAAGCAATGAAAAATATAATTTATATTTGTGTGATGAGAGCATAAAAAATGATGACGGTGAGCAATTTGTTGTCTTTGGTAAGTTGCTAATAAATTATTATACGGGAGTCGAAGCGGGAAAGGTGCTTTTCTATGTAAGAGAAGCAGAAGTGAGCTCGGCATATGAGGATTTGGTGCTTGATGAGGATAAATTTTTTATTGTAAATAACAATACTATTCTATCGGCAACGGATAAAAATATGATCGGCAATTTTGCAGATGAAAGCTACTTTAATATATATAAGGAAAACAAAAACAGGTTTTATAATATGTATTTGGTGGATTTGGGTGGCATAGAACTGAAAATAATATCAGTCATTTCGCATAAGCATTTAAATGATTCATTAAAAATCTTTTTTGGTATCATTGTAGGTGTGGTCATTTGTATCTGTTTTGGTGTAATAATTGCAGCGTATTTTATATCTGAGAATTTAATAAAGTCAGCGGAAAATTTAAAAAAACAGATGGCAAAATATATAGACGGCGAACAAATTGAATTTGAATACAGAAATGATGAAATCGGTGAGCTTGAGCAAAGATTTAAAGAACTTACTGTCGAAATCGATGAACTTATCAGAAAAAATGATGAAGAAAAACAAAGGCAGCGTAAATTGGAGCTTGCAGCTTTGCAGGCGCAGATAAATCCGCATTTTACATATAATGCTATTAACATTATAAGAAGTATGGCTATTATAAATGATGAAAAAACTATAAGCGAAGCCTGCATAGCGTTATCGGAGTTTTTCAGAATAAGTCTTAATTGCGGAGAAGATGTTGTTACTGTCCGTGATGAAATGAAGCATACCCAAAGCTATGTGGAAATTGAACGGTTGCGATTCCCGGACAAATTCGATGTTTTATATAATATTCCGGCTGAAATTTTGGATATTCCGATGCTTAAAATTTTAATCCAGCCATTGGTTGAAAATTCCATAAAGCATGGGTTTAAAAATATAGGGAGAAAGGGTATAATCCGTATAAATGCATATATTGACAGAGATTTTTTGGTTTTTGTGGTCTCGGATAACGGTGTAGGAATGAAAAAGAATCCGCTTGATGCCGAATGTGAGAGAACCGGCTATGGAATATTTAATGTAAATGAACGCATACAGCTTCATTACGGAAGTGATTGCGGAATACATTATGAAGAGGAGCCGGGAGGCGGAACAAGAGCTATTGTCAAGATAAAGAGAATTACACACTAAAGATTTTTCTGAAAGGCCTGTTTAGCATAATATTCTGTGGGCGAATATTATGCTAAACAGGCTTTTTTGAATTAAAGTTTAGATAAAATGACAGAAAATTAAAGATTGTAGGCAGCATATTCTATTGAATTAGAAACATGAAAATAGTATAATTAAAGTGAAAAATATATATTTGTAAAATGTTGTTTTACAAAAAGAAGGAGGACTTTTTATGAAAAAAATAGCACTTATTTTAGCAATGACTATGTCGGCCGGTATGTTTGCCGGTTGCGGTCAGACAGCGAAAGAGGTTACAGATGACGGAAAAATACATATCACTGTAAGTGATTTTCCGACTAATGCAAATCCTGATGCACAAGAATTGCAGCAATCAGAATTTGATCGGTTCATGGAGGCTAATCCCGATGTTGCTGTTGAGGGAGATCAATACGCATATTCTGTCGATACATTTTTGCCTTTGGTAAACAGCGGAAAAATCCCGACCTTGTACAAAACATGGTTTACCGAGATTGATAAAATTATTGATTCGGGCTACGCTGCTGACATAACTGCGGCTGCAACTAAATATGGCTATGATGAAATGTTTGAAGATAATATTGCTGATTTAATGAAAAAGGATGGCAAGATATACGGCATACCGAATTCGGTATATACGATGGGACTCGACGTAAACAGAAAGCTTTTTGAGGAAGCAGGTCTTCTTGATGAAAACGGGGTGCCTATCGTACCGCAAACATGGGATGAATTGGTTCAGACAGCTGTTACAATAAAGCAAAAGACAGGTAAAGCCGGTTTTGCGATTCCTACAACTCAAAACTATGGCGGCTGGAATTTTATGAACATTGCATGGTCGTATGGCGGTAACTTTATGGAGGTAAGGGATGGCAAGCCTTATGCAATCTTTAATAATGAGGGAGTTATAAAGGCATTTGAACTGATTTACGATATGAAGTGGAAGTATAATGTTCTTCCTGAAAACACCTTCCTTTCTGCTGTGAATGTGCAGGAACTGTTTGGCACATATAATTCAGCAATGAATATAGCGTCTTCTCCGGCAGGTGCACTTACTGCAACTTATAAAATGTCAAAGGATGACATTGCACATTTTGCGTCTCCGGCCGGCCCGGCAGGACGTTATGCGCTTTTAGGCGGTGAGGTATGGTTTATCAAACCTGACGCAACTGAAGAGGAAATTGACGCTTGTCTTAGATATTTGAAATTTAAAGGTATTGATAATGTAATTACAGAATCGGCGGAGAAGTCTTTGAGAGAAAGTCTTGCCAGCAAGGTTGAAGATGAATATCCGGTAATTTCACAAGGGATGGGATATCCGATGTATAAGCTTGATGGAGAAAGACAAAAACAGATAAATAAAATTTATGCGGATTATCAGAATGTAAATCCTGATCTGTATAATGCGGTTACGGATGATATGATTATACGTGCTGAAGAACCGTATAAGGCTCAGGAGTTATATAAAGTTATTGACGGCATTTTGCAGGAAATTTTAGTAAATAAAAACGCAGATATTCCGGCACTGGTTGCACAGGCAGAAAAGGATTTCCAACACAATCATTTTGATAATTATGAAATTAAATAAAATTTTAATGCTTGGTTGATGCTTAAAACGCTGCAGCATACCTTGTTCCGGCGTTTTACAGACAACTATATAAAGAAAGGGACAAAGATGTTTAAGCGAAATTTTAACAGAGGACTGAACAAAAGTCCGGTCAGATTAAAAAAAGTTGATATGGCAGCATGGATTTTATGTGTACCCTTTATATTCGGTCTGTATTTTTTTCAAATAAGACCGATTATAATAGGGCTGTCATATTCATTCTGTGAAATGAAGGGATTTTCACCGATAGGCTTTGCGGGACTTGATAATTTTATAAGCGTTATCAGAGATACTGCGTTCATTAAAACTTTGATTAATACGGTGATGTATACAGTTTGGTCGCTTGTTATAGGCTTTTGGGTGCCTATATTTGTGGCTGTAATTGTAAATGAATTGGTACATTTTCGAGGAACTCTTAAAGTGATGATGTATCTGCCGTGCATTGTTCCGAGTCTTGCGGCTTCGCTTATATGGTACTTTTTTTATCAGCCCGGTCAGGCAGGTGTATTAAATCAGGTGATTTTATTGTTTGGCGGAGAACCGCAGGTATGGCTTCAGGATAAAAATCTTGTTATCCCTCTTATTATAATTTCAATGACGTGGAGGGGGTTTGGCAGTACGGTTGTATTCTATCTTGCGGCGCTTCAGGGAATAAATCAAGAGCTTTATGAAGCTGCAAGGATAGACGGTGCCGGTATAATAAAAAGAGCTAAAACAATTACACTGCCGCATCTTGCACCTATTGCACTTTTGATGTTTGTAAAGCAAATAATAGGTATTTTTCAAATACAGTCAGAACCTATGCTGATGACCGGCGGAGGTCCTAACGGTGCATCGCTGAGCCTGAATCTACAGTCGTATTATTATATGTTTAATTACTTCCAGACAGAAAGAGCACTTGCGCTGGGAACAATAACTTTTGCCATACTTATGATAACGAATATTTTCTATTTCAGGATTGAAAAGAAACTGGAAATATATTAATTATTTAATGGAAGGATGAAATTAAAAATGAAAGCATTCGCAAAAAAGAGTAACGGAATTATTTCTTCTATTGAATTAAAAAATCGTAAAACGCAGATTTTATACTGGTGTATGTTTTTGATATGTCTTGTTTTAGCTTTGATATGTTTTTTACCGGTTATATGGATTATGTTTTCGAGCCTGAAGGATATTTCGGAATTTTATAGCAGCCCTCCGACTATTATTCCAAAGACTTTTCAGCCTGAAAAAATTTTGATTGCTTGGAAGCAGTTGAAATTAGGTTCATATCTTCGAAATACACTTATTATTGCTGCCGGAAGAATTATATTCTGTATAGTCGGTACAGGACTTGCGGGATATGTCTTGTCAAGACTTAAGCCAAAAGGAACAGGCGGCATGATGAGAATACTTCTGTGGTCTATGATGTTGCCGGGAAGTGTGAGTCTTGTAGCCGGATATTTACAGGCGGTAGACTTTCCGTATTTACATATCAACTTTACCAATAATTTTACATACTTCTGGTTAGGCGCATTGGGAAATGCTTATTATACACTTTTGTTTAAGAGCTTTTTTGATTCGATTTCGGAATCACTCGTGGAAGCGGCAAAAATTGATGGCTGTCAGGAACTTGGAATATTTTTCAAGATAATAATGCCGCTCAGCATACCTATTGTGGTTGTAATCGGAATATTCACCTTTAATGATTCGTGGTCAGACTTTCTGATGCCGTATCTTTTATTGAAGGATGAATCACTTAAAACAATAAGTCAGCTTATCTTTTCCATAAAAATGAGCGGTTCTCAGGTATCGCAGGATATATACCTGGTAATGGTTATGATGAGTATGATTCCTCCGCTTATTATATTCCTAATATTTAATAAGCACATTATGAACGGCATAAATATTGGTGGTGTAAAAGGATAATATACAATATTATAAAAAAAGAAACGGGAGGATTAACGTGAAAAAATTATTAATGATAATCTTGGTATTATTAGCAATGAGTTTTTGTACTGTTTCGGCAGAAAGTACGGTCGACGATGTTCGAATAGCGGACGGAACGGTAATTATAGAAGGCACTGCAGATAAGGAGTTGGCGAGAGTAGGCATAGTTGTCATTCCGAATGCGGCAGAAAAAAACGCTGAAAATGTAATTGCTGTTGGTGAGACTGTTTCCGGAGAGGATAGAAAATTTGCTATAACCTTTAAGGCAGAGGGAGAAAAAACACTCTGGAACGACGGCGACTGTACAGTATACATAAGAGTAAAGGGTGCGGAAGGTACTTCTAAAAATTTTTACTATTATTCGGAAAATGGAAAGAATAGTGAAATTAGCGATTTTATAAACGCAGAGGAAAAACGCATCGCAATGCTTGATAAAAATGATGCGGGATATAAAACCTTTAAAGAAATCGGAATAAGAGTTGACGCATTAACGGCAGAGCAAATGCCACAGCTTGTTGAAACGGTGTCCGGAAGTCTTACATCCGGTATGGGGGAGGAAAGCTTTGTTACTGCTATGAATAAAGGCATTTTGGCGGTGCTTATAAAAGAGAATGGAAGGGAAGATGCAATAAAATCTCTTATGGCTGTTGCTTTTGATGACTTTATGGGGCTTGACGAAGGGAAAAAGACTTGGCTTAGTACTGCATTGATACAAAACGGACCGTACAGCAGTGCAGAGATAATGGATAATGCTTATCTCAAGGTGCAGATATTGTATTCGATAAATTATGCACAGCATAGCGGATTGAGAGACCTTATCATCAATAATGAAGCAATACTTGGAATTGAGAATGAAGAAAAATATAAGAGCTTTTCAAAGCTTACACTTTTGGAAAGCGGAGCGGTTTGTGAGAAGCTTGCTGAACTTCTTTTGCCTCATAATACATACACATCTCAAACACTGATGAGTCATTTGACTAAAGCACTGCCATCATCTTCTTACTATTCGGGTGGTGCAAACGGAGGTACTTCTAACAGATATAATTCGTCCGGAGGCGGTAAAAGTTCAAATAACGGTCTTGCCGCAGTAACGGCAACACCGCCTGCAAGCATAGGTTTAGGCGCTGCTGATTCGGCATTCGATGATCTTGCTTCTGTTCCATGGGCAACCGAGGCAATAAATGCCTTATATTCAAAAAACATTATTAACGGTATCGGAGAAAGGAAATTTGAACCTGACCGTTCTGTAAGCCGTGAAGAATTTATAACAATGCTTGTTAAAGCGGCGGAACTGAAAGCGTCTGATATAAGTATTGATTTTCGTGATGTAGAGGCAGGCGCATGGTATTACGATATGGTTAATATTGCATATGTAAACGGTATTACCAAAGGAATCGACGATGGATTGTTCGGAACGGGACTCAAAATCACCCGTGAAGATATGGCGGTTATGGTACACAGAGTTTTTGCAACAAAAATATCAAATAAAAATATTGCTGTTCAGTTTACTGATTTTGATGATATTTCAGAATATGCCAAGGAAAGTGTCGGACAGCTTTGCGGAGCAGGAATTGTTTCGGGAATGCCAGACGGAAGATTTGTACCGAAGGGTGACACTACAAGAGCACAAGCTGCAGTAATATTGTATAAAGTATTAGGGGAGTGAGGTGCAGGATTATGAAAAAAAGATTGAAAATATTATGTACATATGTTTTATCAATAAGTATATTGCTGGCTAATAGCTTGTGCGTAATGGCAGCTGATAATTCAAAGAGCCGTCAGCAGGAAATCTCCGCCCTTACAGGCTTGGGCATTATAACAGGATATTCTGAAGCTGCATATGTTAACAGAAAGTCTATAACATATAACGATTTTCTTTCCTATGTTGTTAATGCGCGTTATGCCGGTGCGTTAAGCGGCAGTGCTTTGGATATAGCGACAAGAGAAAATCTTATAGATGATGAGGACAACATAAATAGTGCGTCTGCCGTTAACGCAGAAATTGCAGTAAAAGCAGTTGTAAGAGCATTGGGATATGAACCGCTTATGAAGCTTGGAAATACTACATATTTAAAAATAGCAACCGATATCGGATTATTGGACGGAGTAACCATAAGAACCGGAGAAAAGCTTGATTCGGATAACATGCTAAAAATGCTTTACAATATGCTCGATGTAAAATTATTTGCCCGTGTAGGTATTAGCAATTCGTTTGAGCAGATTGATGAGACTGTTATTTCTAAATTCCACAAGCTTAAAAAGCTGAGCGGGATTGTTACCGCGAATGAGTTTACCGGAATTTATGCACAGGAAGAAAGTCGTGAAGGTCATGTCAGAATCGGTGAAACCTATTATGAAACAAATGGCGTTGATTACAATAATTTGCTTGGTATGAATGTTGATGTGTACTACTATGATGACGAACTCATTTTAAAGTGTGTACTGCCGAAAGCAAACAAAAACGAAGAGATTGTTATAAGTGCTGACTTATTTGAAGATGTAAATACTAATGTAACGCAGATTAGATATTACAAAGAAGAAAGCTCGTCAAGACTTGTAACGAAGAATTTTAATACCGGTCTTAAGGTTGTTTATAACGGCAAGGTATATAAAAATTATAATGCATCTCTTTTTGATGTTGGAGAAGGAAATATAAGGATTTTGGATAATGACGGAGACGGGAAGTATGATTTTGCGTTTATTACGGATTACGAGCTTATATTCGTCAGCAAAGCAAATGCATCAACGCAGGTAATTTTCAGTGAATACGATTTACAACCGTGGACAGGCAATGAGCAGAATTTGAAAAAGCTTGACTTCTCACAGCTTAAATTAAATAAGGAATTATTTATATATCAGGATGGTAAGAAGACTGATTTTTCAGCAATAACGCAGAATGATGTTATTTTTATGGAGAGGAATGCAGATGTAACATTGCCGCTTGTAAAGCTGCACATTATAAGACAATCGCAGAACCTTGATGTTGATAGTATAAATTGGGCTGAAGGTGAAATAACATCAGAAAAAACAACCTATAAAATAAACAAAGATTATGCGGCGATCATAAACAGCGGAAGC
>CASFSH010000170.1 GCA_949297205.1 uncultured Bacillota bacterium
AGGTAAATCGTATCGTTTGCAAAGCTATTACGGAGAAGATGGGAAATGATAATTTACACTATTCGTCCTCCGTAAAACACCGACAAATATTGTGCATATTTATTTGATAAAATGTGGCACTTTTTATATTGAAATTTATAATTGTTTTTTTGTACATAAAAAGAAAAATAATATTGTTATGACATAAAAGATAAATTTTTTGTTGATAAAAAGTTTGACCTGCATTATAATATATTTGGAAAAAATATAAAACTAATTTATGGACAACTACATAAAGATGATTAATTTGGATTTTATTTAAATTTTTAAAAAGTATGAACAATATTAATTATTTTATAAAAAATTTAAGGAGTATAGGTGTATGAAGTGTTGTGAACAATGCAGAGCAAAAATGATGGATGAAGCTCTGATATGTCCTCATTGTGGGAGAGCACAAGAATTATCTTTGGATAAACCTTATGATTTTATGAGTTTTGGATGGGGAGTGCTTGGCTTTTTAATCCCTTTAGTTGGGTTAATTTTATTTTATATATTGAAAGATTCATCACCTTTAAAAGCAAAATCAGTAGGAATCGGTGCATTGATCGGTGCAGTATTATATGTGATAGTTTATATAATTCTTTGTGTCGTTGTTTATCTGTTATAAGAATACTGATTAATTTTTGTGCAGTTATTAATTCATTATCTATTGTACAGATATGCAGTATTGATGAAAATGCCCTTTTGGCAGAAAATAAGGTTCAAATTGTATTATTGTTATCATTTTAATTGAAATATTATATGAACAGGAGTATGTTATGCAGAGCAGAAAAGATGTAATAAAATTTTGTATGGAACTTGAGAATATATATGAAGATTATCCTTTTCACGATATAAATTGGACGATAATGAGGCATAAGGATAATAGCAGGATGTTTGCTGCAATTTATGAACGCAACAAGTATATATGGGTAAATGTAAAATGTGATCCGAATCTGTCATATATGTGGAGAAACAGTTTTAATTCGGTTATACCGGCTTATCATATGAATAAAGAACATTGGAATTCTATCATACTTGATGGAACGGTACCAGATGATGATATTAAAAGTATGATTTTTGACAGCTATAAGCTTACACTGTCAAAAAAAAAGAATAAGAATCATTTTTAATTGATAATGTCTGTAAGATATGTGATTGAATAAATTTATTGACTTTGAAAATTTATTGATATATAATATTTGTATTCTGTTAACAATAATGACAATGTAAAAATTAAAAAGAAGTTATAAATGGAATGGAGGATTATAATGAAACTAAATATTACACAAAGAAATAAAATACAGCCGGATCCATTTATCTTTGATGATGGTAAAAAGTTATATTTATATGTAACCGGAAATGAGGGAGTTGATACATATTCAGCCGATACCTTGCTGGGAGAATGGAAGTATGAAGGTATTTCTGCCAGCTTTTCAGGATGCCGTGATTATTGGGCTCCGTCGGTTATTAAAATAGGAAATACATATTATATGTATGTATCTTGTTCAGACGACAACACATTTCAGCATATGCATGTGGCATCTTCACAAAACCCGTTAGGCCCTTTTACCAATGATAAATGCCTTTATGACCATTTTTCAATTGATTCACATATGGTAGAGTCGGGAGGAAATTTTTATTTGTGGTATGCACAAGATAATTTGGAGAGTGATAAAGTGGGAACGAGAGTGTTTGTTGATAGATTTATTGATCCTTATACACCTGAAAATAATCCCAAAGAAGTAATTGTACCTACATTTGAAGAAGAAAAATTCACCCCGAAATGCAATGACGGAAATGAATGGTATACTATAGAAGGCCCGTTCTGGTTTAAAGAGGGGGATTGGCAGTATGTGATGTACAGCGGCGGATGCTTTATGGATGATACATATCATATCGGATACGCTTGTGCCAAATCGTCGGAAGAGGATTTAAAAAAAGTGGATTTTGTAAAGAAAACCGATAACGGTAAATTCCATCCGGTTATTATAAAAAATGACTTTGAAGAGGGTACGGGGCATCACAGTGTAATAAAATATAAGGGCGAATATTATGCAATATATCATGCCCGTGATTATGAAGCTGAAAATTCGGAGGAATATGTTGAAAGACGTACTGCAAGAATTTGTAAGTTGATTGTAAAAGACGGTTTGATTACAGCACAAAGATTTAAGGACAGTGTGTAGACGAATGATAATTAAATTATCTTTTGTTTAATGACATACTTACGAAATAACCACGCAAAAGAAAGGATTTATGGGAATGAAAACATTAATTGTTATTGATATGCAAAATGATTTTATTAACGGAAGTCTGGGTACTGAAGAAGCATGTGCAATAGTAGATAATGTAAAGAAAAAAATCAAAGAATATGAAAAAAACGGCGATGAGATTATTTTTACAAGAGATACTCATTATGACAATTATCTTGAAACCTTTGAAGGAAAAAAACTTCCTGTTATGCATTGTATAAAAAATACTGACGGATGGCAGATTTTTGACGGACTTATAACAGAAAATGCAAAGATAATAGATAAAGAAACATTCGGATATACAGGATGGAATAAAATGAAGTTTGAAGAAATAGAAATTGTCGGATTATGCACGGATATTTGTGTTGTCTCAAATGCACTTATTCTGAGAGCATATTTTCCTGATATGAAAATAACGGTACAGAGTGATTGCTGTGCAGGTGTTACTCCAAAAACACATGAAGCAGCTCTGGAAACGATGAAAATGTGTCAGATAGATGTCAGGTAGGTGAAAATATGCGGGAGTTGGAAATGGGAAAGATTTACAGACATTTTAAAGGAAATTTATACAAAGTTGAGGATGTGGCAAAACATTCGGAAACGGGAGAAATATACGTTGTGTACAGGCAGATGTACGGAGACAATTCCTTGTGGATAAGACCGATTAATATGTTTTTGGAAGAGGTGGACCACGGTAAGTATCCGGACGTTTCTCAAAAATACAGATTTGAAAGGGTATAATTATGTTTTTTATTATTGGTGTAACAAACGGCAATAAAGAATTGAAATATGAGGGAAATGAACTGAATATATGCAAAAACTGCGGAGCTTATACCCGATACATTGTTTATATGACTTATATGTGTCTCAGTTTGTTTTTTATTCCTACAATTAAATGGGGTAAAAAATATTATGTAAAAACAACGTGCTGTGACGGTTTGTATGAGTTGAACAGTGAAAAAGGAAAAATGATCGAACGTGGTGAGAACGTTAAAATAAATGATTCGGATTTGGTGCCGCTGAGAGAAAACGGAAGAAACCGAATTTGCAGAAATTGCGGATATGCAACCGACGAGGATTTTTTATATTGTCCCAAATGCGGAGAAAAATTTTAATAAAACACTGATTTATATGGGGTTAACAAAAAGACGGGGGAAAATCGGTGTTTTCCCTCGTCTGTTTTACATATTTTGTCTTCCTTCCAAAGCTTTTATTAAAGTTATTTCATCGGCATATTCTATATCTCCGCCAATGGGTATACCATTGGCAATTCTTGTTACCTTTATTCCCATGGGAGAAATAAGCTTTGAAAGATAAACTGCAGTGGCAGTACCGTTTACCGTAGGATTGGTTGCCATAATAACTTCTTTTACATCGGCAGTAAGGCGAACAAGCAGTTCTTTTATTTTAAGGTCATCGGGAGAAATCCCGTCCATAGGCGACAAAGAACCGTGTAAAACATGATATAAACCGTTAAATTCTTTTGTTTTTTCTATTGCCGTTACATCTTTCGGATTTTCTACAACACAAATAATACTTGTATCACGCTTGCCTGAAGAACAGATACGGCAGGGAGATTCGTCGGTAAGATTTTGGCATATTGGACAGAAATGAACTTTTTCTTTAGCGTCCGATATGCATTTAATCATATGTTTTACATCATTTTCCGACATATTGTCAAGGATGTGAAAGGCAATTCTCTCCGCACTTTTTCTGCCGATACCGGGCATTTGTGCAAAGCTCTCTATAAGAGATTCGATTAATGGAGGAAACATTTTTAAACTCCTGTAATATTAGAATAAACCGGGGATGTTTATTCCGCCTGTAACGGCACTCATTCCTTCGGTCATCATATCGTCTGCCTGTTTTATTGCATCGTTTACGGCAACAAGAATTAAATCTTCCAAAGTTTCAACATCTTCGGGATCCACTGCTTCCGGTTTAATTTTAATGGAAAGTATTTCTTTTTTTCCGTTTGCGGTTACATTGATAACACCGCCGCCGGCACTTGCTTCAACCGTTTTATTTTCAAGCTCTGATTGAATTTTTTCCATTTCTTCCTGCATTTTCTGTGCCTGCTTTAATACATTATTCATATTTTTGTTGGTATTAAGTCCGGCACCGCCGTGAAAACCTTTGTATTTTCCCATTTTAATTCTCCATTCTGTCATTGATGGGGATGACTTTTAAGTTTTTATTTATATACACCGTCCATCATTATCGGTGTTTTTGATATCCTTGCGGATGATCATTCGGTTGTGGTTTCGTCGATGTCCGGATTTTGTTGCTTTATTTCATCAGCATCGAGAAATTCTTCGGTTGTATCTTCTTCCGTAAGCTCTTGCTGTTCATATGAAGATACAGATTTATTTTCGTTAACGTTTTCATCCTGAAATTCAACTATATCCGGATACTCTTTTTTTAATTGATCAAATGGATCATCACTGTTTGTATAAGCCGAGTTTTCGGTGTGATTGGGTTTGTCCGCAGTTGATTCCGCTATATCCCAATAATCAATTATATTATCTTCAATATCCTTTGTAAATACAGGTTTGATTATAAAATCAGTATTGGAATAGTGTCTGAATTTTTCTTGTATCTGATTCAAATATTTAACCGCAAGATTTTTAAGTGTATTTTCTTTTTCGTCAAACAACAGAATAATTCCTTCTCCGTCAATTGTAATTTTTCTGTTTGACAGAAAATTCAGAAAAGGAAAATCACGGCATATTGCGGATGCTATTTTATCCCAGTTTTTTGCGGTTACAACGATTGGTGAATCGGCACGCAGTGCGGATTTATCAATGGGAGCAAACAGTCTTGCCGAAATTTCAGCTTTTTTTTTCGGTTTTTTTTCCGGCACAGTATCTTTTTTTTCAATGTTATTGCCGGCGATAAAACCGTTTTCAGCTTTTTTTTCAATTGATGCCAGTCTGTCAAGAACCGCTTCGCCGGAAGAATCAAGTTCCGGTTGAGTAAGCTTTATTAACGACAGCTCATATATAATACGCGGATTTTTTACCCATTTTGCATCGGCTTTTGCTTTTGTTAATAATGTTACCGCATTTGAAAGCTTTTCATATGTTGTTTTTTCTGACTGTGATTTTATTTTTACCAGTATGTCATCTGAATAATCCAGTAAATCACCGGGATTTGCGGAAATTTTACAAACCAATAAATCCCTGAAATGTTTTATAAGTGAATCGCAGAATACATTAAGGTCTTTTCCTTCTTTGGAAATTGTGTCGATTAATTTTATGACAGCGGCAGAATCCGATTCTATCACGGCATTTGTAATGTTAAAGAGGAAATCGTTTTTCACCATTCCCAAAATATTATTGATAGCCGTACTGTCAATTTTGTTTCCTGAAGATAAAACACATCTTTCCAGTATACTCAGACCGTCACGCATGGAGCCGTCTGCCAATTGTGCCAAAACAGAATAAGCGTCTTCGGTTATTTCAATACCGTCTGCAGTTGCAATTTCTTTCATGCGGACAATAATATCGGATGGGGTAATGCGTTTAAAATCAAAACGCTGACATCGTGACAAAATTGTTTCTGGTATTTTATGAACTTCTGTTGTTGCAAGGATAAAAATAATATGAGCAGGCGGTTCTTCAAGTGTTTTTAAAAGGGCATTGAAAGCACCGGTTGAAAGCATATGAACTTCATCTATGATATAGACGCGGTATTTTGCCTGTGTTGCCACATAATTTACATCGTCCCTTAATTCTCTGATGTTGTCTACACCGTTGTTTGAAGCGGCATCTATTTCGGTGACATCCATTATACTGCCGTCTTGTATACCTCTGCATATTTCGCATTCATTGCAGGGCGAGCCGTCCTTCGGATTTAGACAGTTTACCGCTTTTGCAAATACTTTTGCGGCAGTGGTCTTACCGGTTCCCCTTGTACCGCAAAAAAGATATGCATGAGAAATTTTGCCGGTCATTATCTGCTTTTTAAGTGTATTTGTAATGTGACTCTGACCTATAATGTCGTCAAATACCTGAGGACGCCATTTGCGATATATTGCCTGATAAGCCATTCTCATACCTCCTTTGCAATAAATAAACGAAACAAGGATAACCGTTATTAAAAAACCCCGTTAAGAAAACAGGGAAATAATCAAAAAAAGGCTCCGACCGAGTTTGCCATAACACATTAAAATATCCGCTTATTGCTGCTTGGTTCCCCATCTGACAAGGTTCACGGCTTTCAATCGCATGGGCTCGGTCTTCATCGCCCTGAAGTCATTTTTTGACTGCTTATATATTATAATACAAAAATAAGAAAACTGCAAGTCTTTTTTTAAAATTTTTTTAATAAGCCGCAAATTTGTATTATTTTTGTAATATTGAAACGGTTATAAATTGAAAACGGTTTATACAATATAATTAAAATCATCTTCAAAAAAACTGCTTTTTAACTTATAATATGACCGAATGTGATTTTAATTGTCATTATATTCTGTTTGGGAATATGAAATATAAAGAAAAGAAAAAACATATGTCGGATTATGCGATTTTTTTTTCTTGTATTTGCCATAATTTTGTTTTATAATATGTCTGCGGAAAAGTTGAATTAAATAAGTTATTGTAATGTTATCCGATAATCAATATAGGAAAGGGTAGTTTTTAATGAAAAAGGTTCAGTTTGGCACAGAGGTTGTACTGCAAAATGAAAGAAACAACGGATATATTATTTTGAGATATTATTTGCTGGAAAGTCCGGTTGGATTCGGATACAGTGAGTTAAAAAGCTACGGAATGGAAATAACACGCACAGACAGAAAACCCGGGCTGCAGGATATGAATGAATGCAAACAAATCGAAGGTGTGTTTTTTGACATTGAAGAGGCAATTGCGTTTATTGCGGATATAAAAAAACACAGAGTTATGCCTGAAAAATTATGCGGTGCTTTGGAAGGCTATATAAAAGAAAGAGTCAGGAAACAGCGTGAAAAATGCGGATTTGGTGTAAAAAAGTAAAAAATGCGATAAAATATGCCCTTTAACAGGGCATATTTTACGTAAATACGAAAATAATGATAAGGTGGTTTTCAATCAACTCCTATGAAAAAAATACGGACAAAATAAATTTTTATATGTACAAATCTTCATTGAAAATATAAAATGTTTGCTGTACATATGTAAACAATTAATAACAGGTGTATTTTTAATGACGGAAAAATATGGATGTTTTGTTAAGTATATATTACAGCCCGTAATATTGACTTGCTTTTTTTTTGCAGAGGTGGTATAATGTTATTATTCGGATATTATGTCAATTTTTATATAATGCAAAATATGAAAATATCATTTAAAAATATGTGTCCGTCGATGGGCGGCAGAATGGAGTTTGTTATGGAATTTACACAAAGAGAATTTATGCCGGTATTATTCGGAAATGATATTAACGTATACAGTGTTGCAAGAGCATTTTACGAAGCGTACGGAATACAGTCCGTGGTTTTCGGAAAAGCACTTATGGGAACATGCTATAAAAGTAAAATGGTAAAATTTAAGGAAATAAAAAATCTTGATGACCCCGAAGTAATGCTGAATCTTTTGAATGATTTTGCCCTTGAAAATACGACCAAAAAAATTATAGCAATAGGATGCGGAGATAATTATGTTAAGTGTCTTGCCAAAAATAAAGGAATGTTGAAATCCAATATAATTGTTCCGTATACTGATTATGATTTTCTTGAGGAATTGATGGATAAAGAAAAATTTTACAATATATGCGAAAAACACGGAATAGAATATCCGAAAACATATATTTGTACGGTCAGAGATTATGAGGATATAAAATTGTTTTTTGAACCCCCATATATATTGAAACCCGCAAACCAGGTAGAATACTACAAAAACAAATTTGAAGGTCAGAAAAAGGTTTTCAAACTCAATACAAAAAGAGAATTAAGGGAAACGGTAAAAAAAATATATGAAGCCGGATATACCGACAACATGATAATACAGGATTTTCTTCCCGGTGATGATACATATATGAGAGTTCTTACAAGTTACAGCGATAAAAACGGTAAGGTAAAAATGATGTGTCTGGGACATGTCCTGCTTGAAGAACATACTCCATACGGTATAGGAAATCATGCTGTTATAATAACAGAATATGAAGAGGAATTGATGGATAAATTCAAAAAATTCCTTGAGGATATTCATTTTACCGGCTTTTCCAATTTTGATATAAAATATGATATGAGAGATAATAAATATAAAGTCTTTGAAATAAATCCGCGGCAGGGAAGAAGTAATTTCTACGTAACAGGTTCAGGACATAATATTGCAAAATTACTTGTTGAAGATTTTATATACAATAATCCCATTGAGGAGGATATTGCAAAAAATGAGTACTTGTGGATGGTTGTACCGAAGGGAGTGGCATATAAATATGCTCCCGAATACAAAGACAGAATGAAAAGGCTTGTTAAGGAAAAACGCTATGTAAATCCCCTTAAATTTGCCCCGGACAACGATCCCGAAAGAATTTACAGATTAATGAGATCGCAGTTGGGACATTATGTTAAATTTAAAAAATACTATAAATAACAGACAAACATAAGCATAGAACAAACACAATTTTAAGGAAAGGGTGTTGCGGTATGGGAAAATTGGGCGTAATCGGAGGAATGGGACCTCTGGCAACTCAGCTTTTATACAGAAGAATAATTGATGTAACCGATGCTAAATGTGACCAGGATCATATTGATATGATAATTTTAAGCCATGCAAGCGTTCCGGACAGAACGGCGGCAATAAAAAGCGGGCATACCAATAAGGTATTCCATGCTCTTTTGACAGATGCTCTGATGCTTGAAAAAAACGGAGCCGATGCAATTGCAATACCTTGCAATACATCTCATTTCTTTTGGGAGCCGCTCCAGGCTGAACTTGAAATACCTATAATTAATATGGTAAGAGAAACCGCACAAAGACTGAAAAAAATAAAACCCAACATAAAAAAAGCGGGGCTTTTGGCAACCGACGGAACGATTTATACCGGAATATACGCTAATGAGTGTGAAAAACTGGGAATAGAGTGCGTAAATCCTGATGAGGAAACTCAAAAAATCGTAATGGACATTATTTACAATCAGATTAAGGTCGGCGAAAAGGGAAGCATGGAGGATTTTACAAAGATTGAAAACTATCTTAAAAATGCAGGCTGTGAAGCGGCAATTCTGGCATGTACCGAATTTTCGTGTTTCAGAGAAAATCATGAACTTAGTGATTTTTATATTGATTCCATGGATGTGTTGTGTGAAGAATCGGTATTGTACTGCGGCGGTAAATTAAAAAAACAATACAGCGTATGATTGAAAGGGTTTAACGGTTTTTAAATATGAATTATAATATTAATGATTATATTGATTTGCTGAAAAAAAATAATCTTGTAAAAGAATGTTATATAAAAAATGATGTTTTGATAAAAAATGTCACCTATAATTCAAAACAGGCTGAAGTCGGCACTTTGTTTATCTGCAAAGGGGCGCATTTTAAGGAAGAATATCTGAATGAAGCGGTAAAAAACGGGGCTGTATGCTATGTTTCCGAATCACGATATGATGTTGATGCCGACTGTATTATTGTAAATGATATAAGAAGAACCATTGCGTTGCTGTTTAATATGTTTTATGACAATGTGTGGCAAAAACTGCATCTTATCGGAATTACCGGAACAAAAGGAAAATCAACAACAACATATTTTATAAAATATATTTTAGACGAATATCTTAAAAGTGAGAAAAAACCTTCAAGCGGATATATTTCATCAATTGACACATATGACGGAGTAAATAAGTTCGAATCCCATCTCACAACCCCGGAAACGGGAGAATTGTTGATGCATTTTGATAATGCCGTAAAGTCCGGAATTGAATATATGACAATGGAGGTATCCTCTCAGGCTTTAAAATATGACAGAGTTTACGGAGTGGGATTTGATGTGGGAGTTTATCTTAATATCGGAGAGGACCATATAAGCGATATTGAACACCCCGACTTTGACGATTATTTTTATTCAAAAATGAAATTGTTTGAACATACCAATACAGCATGTGTGTCTCTTGATACCTTGAGAAAAGATGAGGTATTAAAGGCAGCAGCGTCATGTAAAAGAGTTATAACATTTTCTTCCGAGGATGAAAGTGCGGACATTTTTGCGTATAATATAAAAAAATCAGGAAACGATACGGTTTTTGATGTAAGAACTCCGGAGTATACACAAACCTTTACTCTTACTATACCGGGATTGTTTAATGTACAGAACGCATTGGCTGCCATTGCCGTATGTTATGCCCTTAATATACCTGAACATTTTGTTTATGTGGGTCTTATGAAGGCACGTTCCTCGGGCAGAATGGAAATATATTCAAATTCCGACAATAAAGTTGTTGCAATAGTAGATTATGCACATAATAAAATGAGTTTTCAGAGTCTGTACGATTCGGTACTCAAGGAGTTCCCCGACAGGAGAATTGTAACGGTTTTTGGCTGCCCGGGGAAAAAGGCCTTTCAGAGGAGAAAAGATTTGGGTGAGCTTTCGGGAAAATATTCAGACATGGTGTATATAACCGAAGAAGACCCGGGCGAAGAACCGTTAATTGATATATGCAATGATATTGCCGAATATGTAAAGTCGGCAGGGGGAAACTATGAAATTGAACCTGACAGGGGAGAGGCTATAAAAAAAGCAATATTTACCTCGGACAGAGATTCGGTAATATTGATAACGGGAAAAGGAAATGAAACAAGACAAAAAAGAGGTACGGAATATGTACCTTGTCCTACCGATGTGGAATACACAAAAAAATATCTGAAGGAATTTGATGTCTCAAAAAAAATTGACGCTTCCGAAACCATAAGTACAATACAGAGTATGCTGCCCGCATTCCGGAAGCTGTATTCAAAAACAATAGTTATTAAATTGGGCGGCAGTAT
>CASFSH010000171.1 GCA_949297205.1 uncultured Bacillota bacterium
AAATACAGAATCGGTGCATTTACAAATTTAACTCAGGATCATTTGGATTTTCACAAAAACATGGAAAATTATTTTCAGGCAAAGAGAAAATTGTTTTGTCAGTCGGAACTTTGTGTTATAAATACAGATGATGAATACGGAAAAAGACTTTATGAGGAATTTGGAAACAAGTCTGTAAGTTACGGCATGGAGAATGCCGATATAACCGCATCGGATATTGCATATACTTCTCATGGAGTGGATTTTAAAATTTCATATGGTAATAAAACGACCGATGCATATATTAATATTCCCGGCAAATTTTCCGTATATAATGCGTTGTGTGCATTTGGAATAGGCAGACAGCTGAAAATAAAAGAAAGTTTAATACTTGAAGCACTCAGAGAATGTGAAGGAGTCACCGGAAGAGTTGAAAAAATAAAAACAGATACCGACTATTCCGTTATAATTGATTATGCCCATACACCTGACGGATTGGTGAATATTTTAAAAACGGTACGTGAATTTACAAAAGGAAGAGTTATAACGCTTTTTGGATGCGGAGGAAACCGGGATGAAAAAAAACGTCCGTTAATGGGTAAAATTTCAGCAGAGTTATCTGACGTAACGGTTTTGACATCGGATAATCCGAGAATGGAAGATCCTGTTAAAATAATAAAGGATATTGAAAAGGGGATAAGCGGTATATCGGATAGTTATGTAATTATACCCGACAGATATGAAGCAATAAAATATGCCTTAAATATAGCAGTTAAAGGCGATACTGTTTTGCTTGCGGGAAAAGGACATGAAGATTATATCATAAAAGGGACGAAGAAAATTCATTTTGATGAAAGAGAAGCGGTAAAACAGATATTAAAAAACCGTAAATAAAACAGGGAACGATGAAAGGAATGTACGCAGACAATGATTAAATTAACACTTAGAGAGATTGCGAATGCCGTTAATGGAAAAATATTGAACGGAAAAGAAGATATTGAGATAAATTCCGTTTCCATAGATTCAAGAAATATGCTGCATAATGGATTATTTATTCCTCTTAAAGGGGATAAGGTTGACGGGCATGATTACATAACCAAAGCTTTTGAAAACAATGCGGCGGCAGTCTTAACGCAATATAATACACACCCTTATCAGGATAAGGGAATTGTTCTTGTAAAGGATACCAAAGCGGCGCTTGGGCAGATAGCAAAGTATTATAAAAAGAAATTTAAAGTAAAAACGGTTGCAGTTACGGGAAGCGTAGGAAAAACCACAACAAAAGATATGCTTGCGTCGGTTTTGGGAATGCAGTATAATACTTTGAAAACAGAAGGAAATTATAATAATGAAATAGGACTTCCTCTGACTGTTATGAAACTGAATTCATCGCATGAGGCGGCAGTATTTGAAATGGGAATGTCTGCATTCGGTGAAATAAGCTATCTTGCAGACATTGTTCGTCCCGATGTGGGAATTATAACGAATATAGGTATGTCCCATATAGAGAATCTGGGTTCACGGGAAGGAATATATAAAGCAAAAATGGAGATATGTCAATACTTTGATAAATCCTGTCTGCTTATTGTAAACGGAGATGATGATTATCTTGTCAAAGCGGGTGAAAACAAAAACTTTGAAGTAATAACGTATGGTATTGAAAATAAAAATTGTGATTATGTTGCATATGATATAGAAAATTTGGGATTAGAGGGCAGCAAATTTAAGACAAAATTATACGGCGCCGAATATACAATATATGTAAAAACTCCGGGTGTACATAATATATATAATGCCCTTGCTGCTGCTGCCTGCGGTGTTCATTACAATATAGGACCGAGAAAAATAGCGGAAGGAATAGAAAATTTTTCTTTGACAAAAATGCGAATGGCAATTGAAAAGGCAGGAGATATGGTAATTATAAACGATTGCTATAATTCCTCTCCCGACTCCGTTAATGCGGCACTTAAAGTTTTGTCAACACAGCAATCAAGACGTGTTGCTGTTTTGGGTGATGTGCTTGAAATGGGAGAATATGCACAAGAGGCACATATTAAAATGGGCGAGTATGTGAGTGCTAACGGAATAGATTATCTGATAACTGTCGGGGAAAATGCAAAATTTATTGCCGAGGGAGCTAAAAAGGCAGGCTTTAATGAAAAAAATATTATATCATTTGAAACAACCGAACAGGCAAGAGATAATATAATGAATTATATTGAAAACAAGGATAGCATTTTAATTAAAGCGTCAAGAGGAATGAATTTTGAAATGCTTACCGAGAAAATTCTGAAAAATGCAAAGGAGTTTACCAATGAATAATATAATAGATATTTTTATACAGAATTTTCAGGGAACGACAGTAATTCCATTTGCCGTTTCTTTGCTTGTGACTCTTGTTCTGGGACCGGTGGTAATACCCTGGCTTCACAGACTGAAATTCGGTCAGCAAATTCTTGAAGACGGTCCGGTTTGGCATAAGAAAAAATCCGGAACACCTACAATGGGAGGATTGTTTTTTATTGCCGGTATAGCTGTAAGTGTAATTGTAACCATGCTAATCCATTTCGATTTAAAACTTTTGATGATGTCACTTATTACTCTCGGTTTTGGCGCAATAGGTTTTATTGATGATTATGTAAAAGTAGTGAAAAAAAGAAATATGGGATTAACTCCTATTCAGAAATTCTCGCTGCAGGCAATACTGTCAATAGTGTATATTATGGTTTTGTATTATACCGATAATCTAACAACTGAGATAATTATTCCTTTTGTGGGAAAGATGTTTGATATGCCTTTATGGCTTTATATTGTTTTTACGCTTATTGTGGTGATAGGTACAGTCAATGCAGTAAATCTTACTGATGGGATAGACGGTCTTGCGACAAGTATTACATGTGTTGTAAGTTTGTTCTTTGCCGTTATGGCAGTTATGTTATCGGAAAACTCAACAACATATTTTTCTGCTGCAATTTTGGGTGGATGTGTGGGCTTTCTGTTTTTTAACAAATATCCGGCAAAAGTATTTATGGGAGATACCGGTTCTTTGTTTTTGGGGGGAGCAATATCTGTTATTGCAGTAGGTATGAAAATGCCACTTATTCTTGTAATTGCGGGTTTTGTGTATTTGTTTGAAACGCTGTCTGTAATTATGCAGGTAACATCTTTTAAACTGACCGGAAAAAGAATTTTCAAAATGACTCCCATTCATCATCATTTTGAAATGTGCGGATGGAAAGAGGTTAAAATTGTATCGGTATTTTCACTTGTAACACTGATACTTTGCATTGTATCTTTTGTATCGTTGCTGCCTTTAATTCAAAGCATGATTTGATATGATGTAATAATTAAATTTATGATATAAAGGAATTGAGGGTTTGAGATGGAAAACGGCAGAAATGGAAAAAGACCTGTGCAAAGCCGTGACAGGAGTTTAAATTCACAAAAAACCGTAAGCATTAATCAACATAAAAACAGGAACACAAAATTTAGAAATACATTAAATATTTTTGAAAGAGTTAAAGAACTTGATTTTACCTTTTTGACTTTGGTTATAATAATTGTATGTGTAGGACTTGTAATGGTTTTCAGTGCATCTTCGCCGCGAGCTTTAAGATTAACGGGAGATTCGTTTCATTTTGTAAAAAAACAATTATTGTTTGCTTGTGTTGGTTTTATTTTGATGATGATTATATCAAAAATTGATTACAGAAAATATGAAAAATATGCCGGTATATTTATGCTTGTTTGCCTTGTTTTATTGACGCTCGTTCTCATACCCGGAATAGGAGTCGAGCATAACGGCTCAAAGAGATGGCTTAATCTCGGTGTTACGGAATTACAGCCATCTGAGCTTATGAAACCGGTAATTGCGATGTTTATTGCAAAAATTATACAAGAAAAGACATATAATCCCGATACTTTAAAAGGTACATTAAAATTATTTATTTGGGTTGGAATAACAGCTGTTTTAATGCTGTTGGAAACACACGTAAGCGGATGCATAGTAATATGTGGTATAGCTGTTTTTGTGATGATTGCAGGCGGTGTAAAAATGAGATATTTTATAGGCGGTGCCTGTGTTGTTATACCTGCCGGATTGATTTATCTTTTAAATGACCCCGTAAGAAGTAAAAGACTTGCTGTTGCATTTAATCCATTTTTGGATAAAGAAGGTACGGGATTTCAGGCTTGTCAGGGCTTATATTCAATTGCATCGGGAGGTTTGTTCGGTCAGGGACTGGGACAGAGTATACAAAAAACATCTTATTTACCCGAACCATATAATGATTTTATTTTTGCGGTAATATGTGAAGAACTGGGATTGTTGGGTGCTATATTAATTATTGCATTGTTTTGTGCTCTTATTTTCAGAGGTATTATGATTGCCGTTCACGCACCGGATACTTTCGGTTGTCTTACGGTATTAGGTATTATGGCACATATTTCAATTCAGACACTTTTTAATATTTGTGTTGTTACAACATTAATACCTAATACAGGTATTACTTTGCCGTTTTTCAGTTACGGAGGAACAGCAATTATGGTGTTGCTAATGGAAATGGGTATAGTGTTAAATGTTTCAAGACATCGAGTCCGAAATCGGGAATAGTTAATTAATTTAATATATTGAAAGGATTAGAGTGATGAGAGTATTATTTGCAGGAGGAGGAACAGGGGGACATATTAACCCTGCATTGTCAATTGCTAATTATATAAAAGAAAGAGAAGATAATTTTGAGGCTTTGTTTATCGGTACAAAGAGAGGACTTGAAACAAAACTTGTTCCGGAGGCAGGTTATAAAATTGAGTATATAGACGTTCAGGGATTTGACAGAAGGAATATACTCAAGAATATAAAAGTATTAAAAAAGCTAATGGAATCGAATAAGAAGTGCATGGAAATTATTAAAAATTTCAAACCGGATGCAGTTGTATGTACAGGTGGATATGTAAGTGGTCCTGTTGCCATGGCAGCACATAAATCAGGTGTTTCCTCGTTTATTCATGAACAAAATGTTTATCCGGGACTTACTGTTAAAGGTTCTCAAAATTATGTTGATTATATTGCAGTCAGTTTTCCTGAAACAATAAAACATCTTAAAAAAACTGAAAAGTGTGTTCTCACAGGTAATCCGATAAGAGAAGAACTTTTAAAAGAAGATAAAAATTCTGCAAGAAAAGAACTGGGACTTTCTGAAAAACCTTTTGTTCTTATTTTTGGGGGGAGTCTCGGCGCAGCAAAAATAAATGAAAATGTTTTAAAAATTATTCCTCGTTTTATAAAAGACAACAAGATTCAGTTGTTGTTTGGAACAGGAGAAAGAAATTATAATGAAATAATGGAACAATTAGGCAATATTAATCTTACAGAAGATATTAAAATTGTACCATATATAAAAAATATGCATACTGTTATGTCGGCAGCAGATTTAGTTGTATCACGTTCAGGTGCAATAACATTGAGTGAAATTGCAGCTTTAAAAAAACCGTCCATTTTAATTCCATCACCAAATGTTGTAAGAAATCATCAGGAACAAAATGCCAGAGAATTTGAAGCAAAAGGTGCTGCTGCGGTAATATGTGAAAATGAATTAAACCCTGATGTTTTATATAAAAAAATATGCGACCTTGCGGGCGACGGCAAAAAATTGCATGAAATGGGAGAAAATGCTTTTAAGCTTGCAAAACCAGACGCACTTGAACAACTTTATAAATTGGTAAAAAAATGCTCAAAAAAAAATGATTATAATGTATGATAAAAGTCATTTGAATAATAAAATAAATTATGCATATTATACAAGGAAGAAACGTTATATTTCAAATGAATAAATTAATCAAAACAACATTTTTAATAGCAGATGATACCTTATCTGGAAAAATAAAAAAAAATTTGAAAAAACTATTGACAAAATTGTTTTGATCTGTTATAATATCATATGTTATCGCACTGAATTGATATATATGGGAGTATAGCTCAGCTGGGAGAGCGTCTGCCTTACAAGCAGGATGTCACAGGTTCGAGCCCTGTTACTCCCACCATATCAATTTAGTGCAAAACACGGTCCGGTAGTTCAGCTGGTTAGAACGCTAGCCTGTCACGCTAGAGG
>CASFSH010000172.1 GCA_949297205.1 uncultured Bacillota bacterium
CGCCACCCATTGCGATGAGGTGGTCTTTGTCGCGCACGCCGCCAGCGTCACGCTCAAAATAAGCGCAACGGCAATAATTGCCGCAAATATTACGCGTTTTTTGAATTTTCTCATATAGTAAATATACCGCATTTTTTCGCAAATAACAATAGAAGAAAGTTAATTTCCCTTTTTTATGACATACTTTTTACCATTACCGCCTGATTTCTTCCTCTTACATCGAACGGTAGCGGGAGAGTATAACAGAAAGAATAAGCTATTCGCCCGATCGCATATAGCGCGGTTGCAAGCGAAGCATGCTTCAGTCGTAGTTTATACGGAGCGCTTTTTGCGCCGCTTCAATCAGATCGTAATCTTTTTTCTCTAAATCTTGCATTATTTTAACCGCTTATCTTGATCCTTAATCGCTGTTTATGTAAACATATGATATCATAAATAAAAGCTTTTTTCAATCATACCGCATCATAAAAATCAGACTTTGAAATGACAGGAGTGTATATTCAAGCGTCATTGCGACAGTTCCTTCCGTATCCGGTCTTAACGTTTTGCAAAAAATAAAAAAAGACAGGCAATAAGTCTGCCTTTTTGATGGTGGAGCATATGTAATGCAAATTGAATATTATGGTAATGATCTTGATTACAATTGGGTTATACCTCCCCTCGCTTCATCTTTAAAGCAATCTTTTTTCTCGCAGTCAAGCAGCTTCTTTGCTTCTTTATCGAAATTGGAAGTAGTTTTCAGTATGCCTGTCGTATAGACGCGAAACTGCGTTGCACGGTGTGAATTTATATGGTAACAAACTGACATAGTTATGTTGAGATTGTAAAATTTGATAGTTTGCACGACCTGTTTCGTTTATTCTGCTTGAATTGCAGAGAAGTCATTGGTTGTCGCATTCTCATCAAGATCGCCTTCGATGTAAATGTTTTTTATAAGGCAACCAAAAAGCTCCGCCATTCCGCGTTTTACTATCGTCATTGTCTATGCTGGAAAACTTGCATCATAGCTTTCAATATGATTTTAAAAATGTTACGAACATGCCTTGATTGCAATGTAAGGATTATGCTATAATTATACAATAAGGAGGGGTATAAGTAGCGTAATGACCATATGAAGGCAACCAGCGTGCCCATGAAAGACAGAATCGCTGTTTACAATCATGCATATATAAAGCAGGTGAATGCGGGTCGATAAAAACAATATTTGGTAAACGATGTTTGGTGGAATATGATTGAACTTGGTGATAAGATACAAAAAGCGATGCAAGCCGATTTTATCGGAGATATTGTCTTTGACGAGAATGAAATCGAGACTATGAAGGAGGAGTGCCATTCATTTTATCGTAAGGAATCGTCTTGGCCGAAAATTTATAGGCGGGAAGATATAGACGAACTTATTGTATTGATCGCTAATATCGCAAAAAATTGGCATGATGAAAGCGAAGGAAGGTTTTGGACAAAACTCTTCGGCGAGATTTTCGATGACGGTTCTATCTCTCCGGTCAAATTTTATGATGAATTTGAATATTCATTAAAATTCCACAACAAGGTATTATTCCGTTCCAAAGAAAGCAAGCGGTTGTTCCGTGAAGTTTTTCTCCTTCATGCGATGGCTCCGGATACCTCCGGTGAATCGTTCATTTGGCTGCTGTGGAATTGGTTCTGTGACCCTGATGTTATTAACTTTGATTATCAGCCTGGAGATAAAATATACCACCAAATTGCTGCTTTTTTAGAGAATGAATTTGGCGGAGAATCCGATTTAAACGAAGATGTATCTTTAGAAGGAAAAACATATTCTATCAAATCTTCTTTTAAATATTTATTTACGCAGGATAAAGATTCCGGAATAAAACTATTAGAACAAATTTATTCGGCATTTGATGAAATATATTTTAACGGAAAATACGCTTCAACCTCTTATTTTGCAGAATTTTGCAATGCCGTTGTAAATAAAATTCTGAGTGAAAACAATGTTCCCTCGCACCGAAGAAAACGGACAACTACAGAACATATCGTCGATGATTACAGTAAAATATATTCTTTTTATGAGATTTCTCCTGACGGCGAGGTCGCTATAATAATTCCGGAAATTCGAGCGATCAATGAGCCGGCCGATGGATATCGAGTAGAAGTTTATAATG
>CASFSH010000173.1 GCA_949297205.1 uncultured Bacillota bacterium
AAAGGCATAGGTCATACACGCTGGGCAACTCACGGAAAACCCACAGAAAACAACGCACATCCTCATTTCAGTGACAGATTTATACTTGTTCATAACGGTATTATCGAAAATGAGGAATCACTCCGGAGAAAATATTTGAAAAATGCAAAATTTTACAGCGATACCGACACCGAAGTAATTGCTCATCTGCTTCAGAAATTTACAGATGACGGCGAAAATACAGCTGTTGCAATTCAGCATATAATTTCGGAAGTTGAAGGCTCATATGCGCTTGCCATAATCGACAAAAATGAACCGGATGTATTATATGCGGTTAAAAATAAATCCCCTCTTCTCATCGGTGCAGGCGACGGATTTAATATGATAGGCTCCGACGCAATGGCAATGATTGCTCATACAAACAAATTTTATGAGCTGAATGATAAGGAATATGTAATTATAACAAAGGACAGTGTGGATATATATACCGGCTACGGCAAAAAAATTGAAAGAAACACCTACATTGCCGAATTGGATATTTCTGATACGGAAAAAGGCACATACCAGCATTATATGCTTAAAGAAATAGACGAACAGCCTACAGTAATCAGAAAAATCCTAAAAGAGTACTCCGATGAAGACGGAAGTCTTACAATTGACCAAAATATTATAAAAGATATAAAGTCATGTGACAAAATATATATTATTGCCTGCGGTACCAGCTATCATGCCGGCATTGTGGGAAAACAATTTCTTGAAAGGATTTCCGGCATACCCACAGAAGTTTGTATTGCAAGTGAATTTGTATACAATATGCCGTTATTATCAAAAAAGCCGCTTTTCATTTTTATTTCTCAAAGCGGTGAAACAGCAGACAGCCGTGCCGTTTTGGTAAAAGTAAAGGAAATGGGATTTAAGACTCTTACTCTTACAAATGTTAAAGGCTCAACTCTTTCAAGAGAAGCCGACCATACCCTGCTCCTTTATGCAGGACCGGAAATAGCTGTTGCATCAACAAAGGCATATACCGCTCAAGTTGCCGTACTTGCCATACTTGCGGTAAATATTAAAAACAGCATTAACATTAATCTTAATTATGAACTGTCAAAAGTTTCAAATGTAATTGAATCAATCTGCGATGACAAAGATAAATATGCAATGCTTGCGGAAGATTATCTTAAAAATTCCAGAAACTGTTTTTATATAGGACGAGGAATTGATTATTATGTATGTCTTGAAGCAGCGCTTAAGCTTAAAGAAATATCATATATTCAGACAGAAGGTTTTGCCGCAGGCGAATTGAAACACGGTACAATTGCACTGATAGAACAAAACACTCCCGTTATTGCAATTATTTCTCAGGAAAATACAAACCTCAATACCAGAAGCAACATCAAGGAAGTAAAATCGAGAGGCGCTCATGTAATGACAATCTCCACAAAATCTTTGAGTGCACAAAAAGACCAGATTATCATTAATGACGTTCACGAAATTCTTACTCCTCTTGTTACCGTTGTTCCTGCACAATATCTTGCATATTATGCCGCTCTTCAAAAGGGCTGCGATATAGATAAACCAAGAAATCTCGCAAAATCCGTAACGGTAGAATAATCACACATATATTCCGGGCAAATATGATGTATATCTTATTTGTCCGGTTTTTTTATTATTAACAAAAAATTTATTAAATACTGTTGTAAAAATACTTATTTTATAGTATAATTAATATTACATTCAGATTTTTACTGAATCAGCACCCTAAGAAACGGAGGTAATTTATATGAAAATATGTGTATTTGGTGCAGCAAGCAATGAAATTAACCATGAGTACATAAAAGAAGCTGAAATATTCGGAGAACTTATGGC
>CASFSH010000174.1 GCA_949297205.1 uncultured Bacillota bacterium
GACTGGGATAATCCTTATCTTACTCTTACAAACGATTTTGTTGCAAAGCAGATAGAAATATTCGGACAGATGGCTGAAAACGGCTTGATTTATAAAGGATTAAAGCCGGTATACTGGTGCCCGAGCTGTGAAACTGCCCTTGCGGAGGCGGAAATCGAGTATGCAGAGGATAAGACAAATTCAATATATGTAAAATTTGCCGTAAAGGACGACAAAGGTCTGTTTGAAGGATTGGAAAATGTATATTTTGTTATCTGGACAACCACAACATGGACATTGCCGGGTAACGTTGCAATATGCTTAAATCCCGATTTTGAATATTCTTTGGTTAAAATGGCAAACGGTGAGATTTATGTGCTTGCAACGGAACTTATAGAAAATGTTATGAAAGCGGCAAATATTACCGAGCCATATGAAACAGTAAAGAAGTTTAAGGGCAGTGACCTTGAATATATAACCTGTTATCATCCGTTTATTGACAGGGAATCTCTTGTTATAGTAGGTGACCACGTAACCCTTGACGCAGGTACGGGATGTGTACACACAGCACCCGGTCACGGCGCAGAAGACTACATTGTAAGCCGTAATTATCCTCAGCTTGAGGTGCTTGTTCCCGTTGATACAAAGGGACATTTAAACGAGCTTGCCGGAGAATTTGCCGGAATGTATTATGAAAAGTCAAATGCAAAGATTGTTGAAAAGCTGAAAGAAACAAACAGTCTGCTTGCAATAGAGGAAATCATACACCAATACCCGCACTGCTGGAGATGTGACAGCCCGATTATATTCAGAGCGGCAGACCAATGGTTTGCATCTGTTGACGCTTTGAAGGATAAAGCTGTTGAGGAAATTAAAAAAGTACAGTGGATACCTCAGTGGGGCGAGGACAGAATAACAAGCATGGTTGTGGACAGAAGCGACTGGTGTATTTCAAGACAGAGAACATGGGGTGTACCTATTCCTATTTTCTATTGTAAAGAGTGCGGAAAGGAACTTATCAATAAGGATAGTATTGCCGCTGTTGCAAAGCTGTTCAGAGAGAACGGAGTAAGCAGATGGTGGGATACCGATGCGGCTGATATTTTACCGGAAGGTACAAAGTGCGAATGCGGATGCAGTGAATTTACAAAAGAAAAAGATATAATGGACGTATGGTTTGATTCGGGTTCATCTCATGCGGCAGTTTGCGGAGAAAGAGACGACCTGTCATATCCGCCCGATATGTATCTGGAAGGAAACGACCAGTACAGAGGATGGTTCCAGTCGTCGCTTTTAACAAGCGTTGCAACAACAGGCAAAGCTCCGTATAATATCGTAATAACACACGGTATGATTCAGGACGGCGAGGGCAAGAAAATGTCCAAGTCAAAGGGAAATGCAATTTCACCTATGGAAATTGTTGAAAAATTCGGTGCGGATGTTCTGCGTTTGTGGGTAATTTCAGCGGACTACAGAACAGATATGAGAATGTCACAGGAAGCATTGAAACAATTGTCGGAAGGCTACAGAAAGATAAGAAATACCGCAAGATATATCTTAAGCAATATAAACGATTTTGACCCGAATAAAGATATGGTGAAGTATGAGGATATGCTTGAGATTGATAAGTGGGCAATGATGAAGATGAATCAGCTTGTGAAGAAGCTCACGGCATCATATGAAGCATATGAATTCCATACCATATACGGCGTAACATTGAATTTCTGTATCGTTGATATGAGTAATTTCTATCTTGATATATTAAAGTCAAGACTTTATACCGAAAAGCCTGACAGTCTTGAAAGAAGAAGCGCACAGTCGGCAATGTATCATATTTTAAGTGCAATGGTAAGATTGCTTGCACCCGTACTTGCATATACCTGTGAGGAAATATGGAAGTTTATGCCTCATGTTGAGGGCGAGGATACTGTAAGCGTAATGTTAAACGGTATGCCGAATGTTTGTGATAAGTATGATAATGAAGAACTTGAAACAAAATGGAATAAACTCATTGATGTAAGAAATGATGTAAATAAGGCATTGGAACCTGCAAGAAATGAAAAGATTATAGGAAAATCTCTTGACGCAGACGTTACCGTTTATGCAAAGGGCGAAATTCTTGAATTGTTAAAGCAGGTAGGAGAAAAAGAGCTTGCGGAAATTTTCATTACATCAAAGGCTGTTATAAAGGACAGTGATGAAGCACAGGAAAATGCTTTCTGCGGAGATGTTGTCAAAGTATCTGTTGAAGCGGATAAAAACGAAAAATGCGGAAGATGCTGGGTACATTCGGAAACCGTGGGTACAATTGAAGGTTTTGACGGAATATGTGCCGATTGCGTTGCAAAACTGACAAAATAATAATTCATATAAACAGACCTCCCAAAAGCCGGAAGAAAAATCCGATAATTGAGAGGTCTTTTTTACTTTAATGACTGCTGAACAATTATGAAACGCAGCCGCATGGCGGCTTACAAGCGTTTCAGAATTGTTTA
>CASFSH010000175.1 GCA_949297205.1 uncultured Bacillota bacterium
CAGAGATATGGGAAATGTTGAAGACGCATACAAAGAAATGATGAAGAGAATACTTGGAGAATAATTATACAGTTTTTTCCCGGCAGGAATTTATAAACAGAAAGGACAGGTAATTTAATGGGAGGATTTTTTGGAACAGTCAGCAAACATGACGCAATATCAGACGTCTTTTTCGGAACGGATTATCATTCTCATCTCGGTACAAGACGGGGAGGTATTGCCGCATTTGACAAAGAAATCGGACTTCAGAGGGAAATACACAATATAGAAAATTCACCGTTTCGTACTAAATTTGAACACATATTTGAGGAAATGAAAGGTACTTCGGCAATAGGCTGTATAAGCGATTCCGACCCTCAGCCATTACTGATACGTTCAAATATAGGAATATATGCAATATGCGTTATCGGTATAGTCAATAATTCGGAAGAACTAATCAAGCAATACCTGTCCTTCAGCGGAGGACATTTCGGAGTTATGACCGGAGGAAAGGTAAATTCGGTAGAACTTATTGCCGCACTTATTAATCAGAAAAGTGATTTTGTTGAAGGAATAAAATTTGCGCAGAGTGTTATAGACGGTTCAGCATCAATTCTTATCCTTAAAGAGAACGGAACTTTGATAGCCGCAAGGGACAGACTGGGACGGCTGCCTGTTCTCATTGGTAAAAATAATGACGGATTCTGTGTTTCCTTTGAATCTTTTGCATATAAGAAATTAGAGTATAATGATGAAAAGGAACTGGGACCGGGAGAGATAGTCGAAATCAGCCAGAGCGGAATAAAACAGCTTGCAAAGCCCGGAAAGGAAATGAGAATATGTTCCTTTTTGTGGTCCTATTACGGATATCCCACATCAAATTATGAGGGTGTAAATGTTGAGGTAATGAGATACCGTAACGGTGAAATTATGGCACAGCATGACAAGGAAGTAAAAAATGCTGAAAATGTCGATTATGTAGGCGGCGTACCCGATTCGGGAACCCCTCATGCAATAGGATACGCAAATGAAAGCGGCATACCTTTTGCAAGACCATTTATAAAATATACACCTACATGGCCGAGAAGCTTCATGCCTTCAAACCAGACTGACAGAGATAAAATTGCAAAAATGAAACAAATTCCGGTGCATGAACTTATAACAGACAAGAATTTACTGTTTGTTGACGATTCAATAGTAAGAGGAACACAACTTAAAGAAACAGTGGAATTTCTGTATGCTAACGGGGCAAAGTCGGTTCATATGAGATCCGCCTGTCCTCCGATTATGTACGGATGCAAATATTTAAATTTTTCAAGGTCAACAAGCGAAATGGAACTTATTGCAAGAAGAGTTATAATGGAACTTGAGGGTGAAGAAGGATTCAAATATTTGGAGGAATACAGTAATTCATCAACGGAAAGAGGACAGAATTTAAGAAAGGCAATTTGTGAAAAGTTTAATTTTGCATCACTGGAATTTCAGTCACTTGAGGGAATAATAAAGGCAATAGGAATTGAACCATGTAAATTGTGTACCTACTGCTGGAGCGGTAAAGAATAATAGAAAGGATAACTGAAATGAACAATAAATCTAAATCGGACAGCTATGCTGCGGCAGGCGTTGATATTACTGCCGGATATGATGCGGTAAAATTAATGAAAAAGCATATCGAAAGAACCATGACAAAGGGTGTTGTATCGGATATAGGAGGTTTTGGGGGATTGTTTGCCCCTGATATGACTGATATTAAAAATCCTGTCCTTGTTAGCGGTACTGACGGTGTGGGAACAAAGCTGAAAATTGCATTTTTAATGGACAAGCATGACACTGTAGGTATTGACTGCGTCGCTATGTGTGTAAACGATATTATATGCTGCGGTGCAAAACCTTTATTCTTCCTTGACTACATTGCCTGCGGAAAAAATGTACCTGAAAAAATTGCACAGATTGTGGCAGGCGTTGCAGAGGGCTGCGTTCAGTCCGGCTGTGCATTGATAGGCGGAGAAACAGCAGAAATGCCGGGATTCTATCCTGTAAACGAATATGACCTTGCAGGTTTTTCCGTTGGCATTGTTGACAAACAAAAGGTTATTGACAATTCAAAAATCTGTGAGGGTGATGTTGTTATAGCACTTCCTTCATCAGGAGTACATTCAAACGGATTTTCTCTTGTGAGAAAGGTATTTGACGTTGACAATAAGGATATTAACGTATATGTTGACGAGCTGGGAAAGACTTTAGGCGAGGAGTTATTAACACCTACTAAGATTTATGTAAACCAAATTATGAAGCTGAACAGCGAAATCATAATTAAGTCCATATCACATATTACAGGCGGCGGTTTCTATGAAAATATTCCGAGAAGTATTCCGGAGGGTTACTGTGCAAAAATTGAAAAGTCGACTGTTAAGGTATTGCCGATATTTAACGTGCTGCAGAAAACCGGAAATATCCCCGAACGTGATATGTTCAATACATATAATATGGGTGTGGGAATGAGTGTTGTTGTATCAAAGAATGATGCGGACAAAGCGCTTGAAATTCTTGACAATGCTTATATTATCGGAGAAATCGTAAAAGGTGAAGGCGGTGTTACGCTGTGCTGAAAACTAAAATTGCGGTTCTTGTAAGCGGCGGCGGAACAAATTTGCAGGCTTTGATTGATGCACAAAAAAGCGGAATAATAAAAAGCGGTGAAATTACTCTTGTTATCTCAAATAAAGAAAATGCATATGCATTACAGAGGGCAAAGGATAACGGTATTAAGGCACTGTATATAAAAAAAGATGAGGATTTTGAAAAAAATCTTGTAAACGAACTTGAAAAGAGCGGCATACAATTGATTGTGCTTGCAGGTTTCCTGGTAATATTAAGTGAAAATTTTGTAAAAAAATACCCTGACAAAATAATAAACATACACCCATCACTGATACCGTCATTTTGCGGAGACGGATTTTACGGATTGAAAGTGCATGAGGCGGCTTTAAAACGTGGTGTAAAGATTACCGGTGCGACAACTCATTTTGTAAATGAGATTACCGACGGCGGAGAAATTATAATGCAAAAAGCAGTGGACATAAAGGATGATGATACCCCTGAAATACTGCAAAAGCGTGTTATGGAGGAAGCGGAATGGAAAATACTTCCTTTATCGGTGGAAAAAATATCAAAGGAATTG
>CASFSH010000176.1 GCA_949297205.1 uncultured Bacillota bacterium
CGCCAATCCCTTGACAAAGACATAGTCGAAAAGGAAAAGCAGCTCAAAAACGAGCGCAAGGCGAAAATGGACAGTATATTGGACAGTGTAAGCAGCATTGTAGGGGTCGGCAAATCAGCGGCTATGGAAAAGGAAATCGCCAAGCTGAAAGCCGAGAACGAGCATATCAAGAAAGCTTTTCCGAATGCAGTAAAAGCTAAGGTGGAGGAACTGGCAAAGGTATTGGTTGCAGAAAAGCAGGAAGCCGAAGCGGAACGTGACAGGGCTTTGATGCAGAGCCGTTCACTTGCCATTGAAAGGGACAAGGCGGTAAGGGAACTTCAGGAGCAAAAGGACGGCGAGCGGCAGCGCATTGACTTTGTCGTAAGCCGCGCCACGGCGGAGAAAGACAAGACAATCCGCCTGTTGCAGGATGCGCTGAAAGCGAGCCGGGATATTCTTAATTTGCTTGCCGACATTCTCTACAAGGCAAGCGAAGTGTTCAAACAGCTGTCGACGCGGTTATCCGTTTCGGCACGGAACGGCACAAGTCTTTCTTTGCCCCGTCCGAAGCCGCCGACATCAAGAGCGTGATGCAGGAATATGGCGAAACTGTCGGACAGCGGAAATCTGTCGGCGAATGGCTTTGCGGCTATGCGGAGAGCCGACAGCCTTTTGACGAAATAAAACATCGCCATACACTCAAAGAGGTTGGCGATGTCGCAGAGGGGAGGTATGATTGGAAAATCGAATATGGGCAAAAAGGAATTGTTCTCCATTGACCTTAATTATTTGCAAAACTATCTTAGTATAAAATAACCAATTATTTCCAAATAAATACTAGTTGTCATTTTATAACCAAATTTTGTCAGGTTCATATTTATAAAAGATTTTACCATTAACACTATATTTCCCGTATGGCATATAATCAAATATATAATGACTTGTGTTTAAATTATTTATAAATATATCTATTTTACTTATACTGCGAACATACGGATTCCCTTTTTCAAATTTTAAAGATAAAGAATTATTAAGTTCTTTAAGTGCTCTTTCGGAAGTGATAATGAGTTTGTCACCTTCTCTATGTTTTAAATTGCAAATATTATTTTTATTATTCACAGTATATAATAATCCATCAACTTTATATAAATAATTTTCTATGATAGCTGTTACGTTTGGAACTTCATCTGTATACAAGCATTTTAGCGGAGAATAATTTGTATCTATATATTGCATTTGACTGGTGCCCAATCCATAAAAGTAAAAATTATCGAAATTTTCACTCCCATTTGAACGACAAGCACTTGCATTGCGGAATAAATTTGTAGGCATTGCTCTGTATTCAACGATTTTATCATTGTCAATAAATGCAATATCTTTGTTTCCAATAAGCACCTTAAACTTTTGCAAAAAGGAATCATCTTTGAGATTTTTAAAAAAAGACATAGTACCCTTATAGTCAAAAATCAGCTTGCCTGTACTTAAATTATATAGATAAGAGTGACTATTCCATGCGTTTTTCCATAAAAAAATACAATACTGATGATATTTATCTACTCTTTCAATATTCCCAATTGAACCTGTAAGATGTTTTGAATAACAACTTGGATAAGAAAAAGTCCATCTAGCGGGTTTGTGAATATTATCGGTAATAACTTTTAAGTTTGCGAATCCACGCAGCCAAGTCAACAGGTGAGGTTTGTCGTTTAAATCTTTAATAGGACCGTCTTCATTAAAAGATGCTATTTCATCAAGTATGCATGTGTCTGTAAAATTGCATAAAGCAGAATCTATAATATTTACTATAGTATTTGTTATTATATCTTTGCCATTATCAAGTTTATTATATATGCTTGTTATATCATCAAAACGCACGATTTTATTTTTATGTACTTCAACCAATAATTTCTTATGATACTTTTCGTCATGAAAATCGCACCATCCATCTTCGATTGGAGAATCAATCGAGCAACTATCCGTTGGAAAATTTGAAGTTTTCTCCAATGTATCTAGTTTATAAAATGCTCCATTTAGGAACATATAACGTCCGTATTCATAAGGTTTACCTATATATGGATATATTGGTGCTTGCGCTTCTTTTTTGATTTGCTCTTCAGAATACTCTCCAATAACATAAGGCCCTTGAAAATAGGTGTCTTTTCCGGGAGCAGACCTGTCAATATATGCGGTTTCTACATAATTTCCTTTCTCATTTCTATTAAACCTTGGTTTTTGTTCACTAAGATACAATGTGCCATACCATGTTCGAGGGAAAAAAATAATTTCACATTGCGAGTTTATTAAAAAATCACATTCAGTCGTATGAGCAATAGCTATTCCATGCCTAAAATCGTCAATTTTCGCATCAGTATAAATGTCTTTATGTTTAACATCAATAATATCATATCTATTATACTTAGGGAATGTTGAGAAGTCAATACCTTTTACACTTTTTAAGTGTGAAGTAGTATCTGTATCGAAATAATATGTAATTCCTCTAATAGCCAATTCTAAAGAGTCATTGGTTTTTACAGTTTCTCCAAATGCTATGTTATTTGTTCGTCTTTTATCTTCTGGATTTATGTTTAAAGATATAAGAAGTTGGTTCATAAAAGAATCTATTTGCCCATATGTAACTTGATTACCAATATTTACCTCTAAATCAATATTATTACGATGTTTTTCGGACTGACCTCGTATTTCATTAGCAACATCTTTAACATTAAATAAAATTGAATTGTGATGTTCGTATACGGAAAAATGAATTGTAACTTTCATATTATCTGTTATAAATTATATTTGATTTATTAATTAACATAGAAATAGTTCAGCCTTATCAGAATAGGATTTAGTACCATCTTTTCAATAATACCCAGCAATACATGACTTCGACAAGTATACCTCCATTAACAGCCTCTTGGAAAGAGTTTCCTTAAAATCAAAGACAAATATACGGAAATAATTTTTTATTAATGAGTATCAAAACAAAATATATAAGTATTAAAGTAATTTAACATTCTACTATTCTGCCTCTTAAACGTATGTAAAGTGCTAATTTTTGTAACTGTTCAACAAATTCCCGAAAGTAGTCATTTACTGTTTTTTAGCTGTTCTGAAGAACCAACTATAAAATATAAAAATACTTGTCGAATGTTAAGAGTTGGTTAAATATTCATTCCGTACATATTTACTTTCCCTATCGTTCAATTCACTTAAAAGCACTCTTTACATTTATGTACCATTAGAAAAAAATTCTGTACCTATATTTCCGTATCTTGCTGATAATCAGCAACAACAATCCTATCATATAATTCCATGTCAATTATACGACGGCAGAAGCCTGACACGCAAATGCGTTAAGACTGCAACCACCGCTAACCGTAAAAACAGACGGAAAACACACAACCACAATCAATATAAGTCCCGACACGCTGGCACTAAAAAGCCTGTCAGCAACATGCCTGCCTGCACTGACAC
>CASFSH010000177.1 GCA_949297205.1 uncultured Bacillota bacterium
AAAATGCATGGAAAGACACATTTGATAAAAACGCAGAAGTCTATGATGAATTGAAGCTGCCCCATAGAGCTACTTCAGGTTCTGCCGGATATGATTTTTACTCTCCTCTTGATTTTAAGCTTTCTCCCGGGGAAAGTATAAAAATTCCTACCGGAATAAGAGCAAAAATTGATGACGGCTGGGTTCTGAAAATCTATCCCAGAAGCGGCCTCGGATTCAAGTACAGACTTCAGCTTAACAATACTGTGGGAATAATTGACAGTGATTACTATAATTCAGATAATGAAGGTCATATATTTATTAAAATCACCAATGACTCAAATGAGGGTAAAGCCTTGGAAATAAAAAAAGGCGATGCCTTTGCACAGGGTATTTTTATCGAATATGGCATTACCGTTGATGACGATGCAGACGGTGTAAGAAACGGCGGCTTCGGAAGTACATCATCAAAATAATTATTGGGCTTAATTTAATTTTGACAATAACGAAAAAAGACTGTTAAAAATGCGTATTTTACACACACATTCCAACAGTCTTGTTTTCTTTGCAATTGTTTATCTTTGGCAAAATCTATATAATCAGCACAGCACCGGCTGGAATTGTTTACCGTCTAAAGCTGCTTTTACGGTATCCTGAATTTTTGTCATGTCTGCAACAAGTGAATTTGGTTTTTTAATATAATCATCCTGACCGAAAGGAACAAAATAAATATTTTTATAATTTAATAAAGCTCCGATATTCTTTGCCGCATTGCCCAATCCGTCATTTGTGGATACTGCAATGACAACAGGTTTCTGATTTCTCAGATGTGCTTTTACAGCCATCGTCACCGAACTGTCCGCAATACCCGATGCAAGTTTTGCAAGAGTATTTCCTGTACATGGAGCTATTACCAGAATATCAAGATAGCCTTTCGGGCCTATGGGTTCGGACTCCTTTATGGATTTTATTATTTCATTTCCTGTTAAATCCTTTATTTTGCCGCAGAAATCAGACGCTTCTCCGAATCTTGTATCGGTAGAAAAGGCGGTTTCACTCATAATAGGATAAATAACCGCTCCTGTATGAGATAAATCTTCAAGTTCTTTTAACACCTTTTTAAAGGTGCAGAAAGAACCGCATAAAGCAAACCCTATTTTTTTGCCTGCCAACTCCAAATTTTACACCCCCTCTTCCGCTATTATGTTAACAACGGTATCTTTTATAATTTTCCCTGACGTTATAGGTGCAACTCTTCCCGGAAGGCTCAACGCCCATATTACTTTCAAACCAAGATCTCCTGCTTTCTCAAAGTCAACCCCTCCGGGTTTTGATGCAAGATCAATAATAACACAATCCGGATTTACTCTTTTTAAAATATCTTCATCCAATATCAATGCAGGGACAGTATTAAATATAACATCAAATTTGTCAACAACATAGGATAAGTCACTATTATGTACGGCATTATAACCGTTTACCTCAATCCATGCAAGATCTGAATATTTTCTTGCCGATACTGTAACATCCGATCCCAGTTTATCAAGCAACTTAGATAGAATCTTGCCTATTCTTCCATATCCCACAACAAGACATCTGCTTTTATTTATTGTAACCGGAAGCTCTCCCATTGCAATTTCAACAGCCCCCTCTGCCGTAGGTACTGCATTTTTTATCATGAGTTCTTCTCTTTTATAGTAGTCAATACATTTTATTCCTGAGAATATTTCATAAATCTCCTTGTTTATTCTTCCTCCGAGAATAAGCTTTGCCCCAACAGAATACTTTGCAACTTCTTTCAAAGAAATTTCTTCATTATTCAGCGGGGCATTAACATTTATTGTATCCGTTGTCACAGGCATAGGCAATATAATTATATCACTGTCTTTTATTTCGGATAATTGACTCAACACATTATATTTATCGGATACGGAATCTTTCCCGAACCCAAATATGCTTACTTCATATCCGTCACTGCATAACAGTTCGGCTAAAGTAAGCTGTCTTAAATCTCCGCCAATAACCGTAATTGTTTTACACATACATTAAACCCTTCCTTTCATAAACAATACCGTCCTTTATATATATTATGCCGCAGATTATATTTTGGTCACCCTTTAATATCCAATATTTATACATTGAAAGAGTTATAAATTTATGGTATAATAAATATGCATATCAATTGATTTATGCAAAAAAATAAAAGTGAGGTGTAATTTATGAAACCAACAGGACTGCTTTTATCATTAGCTTTTATTGCTGTTTTTTCTCTGAATGCAGATGCAAAAACTCCTCTTGATATAAGCGTTAACGGAAGCTATATAAAATCAGCCGCTCAAGGCTTCATAGAGGAAGGGACTGCAATGGTTCCGGTAAGAATAATTTCCGACATTCTCGGATGTGAATACGTTGACTGGAACCAAAACACAAAAACGGTAACTGTAGGATATGATAACAACGAAATTCAATTAACAGTTGACAGTAAAGATGCCGTTTTAAATAATTCAGTAGTTAAAATGCCGGTTAAAACAATGCTTGTAAATGATACAAGTTATGCAAGTGTAAAATTTTTATCAGAAGCATTGGGTGCTGATGTGAGTTGGGACGAGAAAAGACATACCGTCAATATTACAAAGGACGGAATTGAATTGGACGATGAATTAATTAATGATGCCTATACCACAGACGATATAGACTGGCTTGCAAAAATTGTCCATGCAGAAGCGCAGGGAGAACCTGATGACGGAAAAATTGCAGTAGCAAATGTTGTTTTGAACAGAACTGCAAGTAACGAATTTCCCGATAATATATATGACGTTATATTTGACAGAAAATACGGTGTACAATTTACACCGGTAGCAAACGGCGCTATTTACAATAATCCGTCTATTGCCTGTTATCATGCGGCAAAAAAGGCTCTTAACGGTCACAATGTAATAGGTGACAGTCTGTATTTTTGTAATCCTGCCATTTCAACAAACTTCTGGATAATAAATAATCGTCCCTTTTATAAGAGTATAGGGAACCATGACTTTTATCTTTGATAAATCAATAAATGATATTTAGGATAGTTAAACAGTATAATTTATAATGTTTATATAATAAGGACTGCCGGTATGTTTTCGGAATATAGCGGCAGTCCTTATTTTTAGTGAATAAACTTCAAGGTTTTATAAAAAAATCATCAGGACAGGGGGCTGTAAATCTGCATAAATTTCCGCTCGACGGATGTACAAATTCCATAGATTCACAATGAAGTCTTGTCCGTTCACCGGGAATTTCCTTTCCGTATATAAAATCCGAGTAGATAGGATGATTTATATAGGCCATATGGACTCTTATCTGATGAGTTCTTCCGGTAACGGGATTGAGTCTTACAAGTGAATATCCGTCCTCATATTTAATAACGGCATAGTCGGTTTTTGCATATTGTCCGTTTGGAGAAACAATTCTTTTTATTATACTTTTGCCTTCTCTTTTAATCGGTTCTTCTACTGCTCCCGTACTTTTGTCAAACTTTCCGACACACAAAGCCAAATATTGCTTTCTAAGATTTTTTTCCCGTATCTGCATACAAAGCAGGTTTGCCGAATAACTGTTTTTTGCTATCAGTACAAGTCCGGTAGTATCACGGTCAAGTCTGTTTACCGCTCTGAATACAAAATTTCTATCCCTATAACGGTACATTATCCCGTTTGCAAGAGTATTTTCAAAATGTCCGATAGAGGGGTGTGTTGGCAAGGAACAAGGCTTATTAACAAGCAGCATATCCTCATCTTCATATACAATATCAAGCTCCATTTTTGTAGGAACAATGTTTTCCGATGTCTTTTCCGGTATATTTATTTCAAGAACATTACCGGTATATACTTTTTCTCTTACCGTTGCATGTTTCCCATTAAGCATTATTCCGTTTTCCGCAGATTTCAGTCTGACAATAAGTCTGGATGATAATTTTAAAATATCGGTAAGGATAGATTTTATCTCCTTATCCGATAATTCTTCACTGATATCTATTCTCAGCTGTTTCATATTTTCACTCCAAAAATCAAGCGGCAGATTTACACTGCCGCTGACAATTCATTTCTATATATTCAAAAAATCACTTACAACATGCTGCATCTGTTCCTTGTCACAAACAAGGTCAAATATGCGGTTTTTATGTTTGAGTTCCGCAAGGGAAGCAGGTATTGACATTCCGCTTTTCTCCGACAAAATATCAAGAAGTGTGAACTCATCTTTTCCCGCAACAATTTCACATCCGCCTAAAGCAATCAGAACACTCTGATTAAATTTAAATGGGCTTGCCGTTGAAGCAATTACTGTTTTTGTAATATCACCGGTTTTACTGATATATTCATCATGCACTACCTTTGCAACAGCGGTATGTGTATCAATTACATACCCAAATTCTTCTTTACACGCTTTGATTGCCTGTCTTGTTTTGTCATCATTGCAGTATCCGGCATAAAACAATTGTGATATTTTTTCTTTCATTCGGCTATCCACTTCATAGCTGCCATTTTCCACTAACTGCTTCATTAATGATGCTATAAGCGTATCATCTCTGTCTGAAATATCATAAAGGAATCTTTCAAGATTGCTTGATATAAGAATATCCATAGACGGAGATATTGTTGTATGAAACTCTCTGTTTTTATTGTAAATTCCTGTATTAATAAAATCAGTTAAAACATTGTTGCTGTTGGAAGCACAAATCAATTTAGCAATGGGCAGCCCCATTTTTTTTGCATAATATGCCGCCAAAATATTTCCAAAATTACCCGTTGGAACAACAACATTTATCTTATCGCCCGTTTTAATTTCATTTCCTTTTACCATATCGGCATAAGCGGAAAAATAATATACAATCTGAGGAACAAGTCTGCCCCAGTTGATTGAATTTGCACTTGAAAGTTTAAAATTATTATTCTCAAGTACCGCATTATATGATACATCGGTAAAAATTTTCTTTACGCCATTCTGTGCATCGTCAAAATTCCCCTTAACTGCAGCAACACCCACATTGGAACCTTCCTGAGTAATCATCTGCAATTTTTGGATTTCACTTACACCGTCAGACGGATAAAACACTATTATTCTTGTACCCGAAACATCTTTAAATCCTTCTAATGCAGCTTTTCCGGTATCTCCGGATGTTGCAACAAGAATAATCAATTCATCCTTTTCATCTGTTTTAGCCATGGCGGTAGTAAGCAGATGAGGTAAAATCTGCAATGCCATATCTTTAAATGCACATGTAGGGCCATGCCATAATTCAAGAAAATACTGAGCTCCGTTCAATTTATAAACAGGGGCAATATTTGCTGTCTCGAATTTTTCCTTTGTATAAGCTTTATTTATACAATTCCAAAGTTCTTCATCTGTATAATCAGTAAGAAATTTCTTTAAAACGGTATATGCCCTTTCGTTATATGTCATTGATGTCATTGCATCCATTTCAGCCGATGATACTGACGGTATATTTTCAGGAACAAATAACCCGCCCTCGGCAGATAGTCCTGTTTTTATTGCTTGTGCCGATGATACCGACATTTTTTTATTTCTTGTACTCTGATACTGCATTTATAATTTTCCTTTCCGGGTATGTATTCCCTTCGCGTATATGCAAAGGTACTGAGATATTCTCCTTTGTGCTGCTCTATGGCAGCACTAATCTGTTACTTGTGAAATAATTAAGCAGATTGCCCGTTTGAGGAACGATGATGTATGATTATACTTCGAGTTCCAATAACCGGTAATATACGCAGTTATTTTCACGTTTCTACATCTTTTCCCTCCTATTAGCCACCTTTTATCTGTTACGTGGAAAATAATCATGTGGGTTTCCTGTTCGAGGAACTATAATGTTATTATACTTTGAGTTCCGATAACCGATAAGATATGCAGATTATTTTTCACGCTATTGCTCATTTGCTTTGATTCGTCTTATTATAATTATTTCTGATATTTTTTCATATAATCAGGTGCTTCATTAACATCCATACTAACAGAAATCATTGTTTTAAAATTAAACTTCTTTCCAAGTTCATCAACCTTTTCGAGGAATTTTTCAAAACCAGTTGTTGTATCTTTAACTATTTTTAATACACCGTCAATATAGATATTCGTAATGTCAAAATTACTGCTGATTATTCCGCATATAAAGCCAAAAAACTCATTCCAATCCGAAATTTCAAATTCAGATGTATCAGCCATTCTGACTTTTGAAATTATATCATACATATTTCTTCCTGTATTGTTACTTATAAAAATAACATTACCGTTTGCAGTTGCACAAGCATCATTTACACTGTCAATCAACACCTTCGTTTTTCCAGTACCCTTCTTTCCAATTAAAAGCTCTACCATAATTTTTTCCTCCTCATTTTATAAATTTATTTCTGCCGGTTAAATTCCCAGCCTCTTTTCCAACTCTTTTTTCTGATCTTCATATCCGGGTTTTCCAAGCAAAGCAAACATATTTGATTTATACGCTTCAACACCCGGCTGATCAAATGGGTTTACACCCAAAAGATATCCGGATATACTGCAAGCTTTTTCAAAGAAATAAACCAACATACCAAAACTGTATGCATCAAGTTTTGCAACCTTAACGCAAAGATTCGGAACTCCGCCGTCGGTATGTGCAAGAGCAACACCTTCAGCTGCTTTCTTATTAACAAAATCTATGCTCTTTCCTGCAAGGAAGTTAAGTTTATCTATATTGTCGGGAGTTTCTTCTATTGTTATGTCTTTTGACGGCTGATCCACCAAAATTGCCGTTTCAAACAAAACTCTCATGCCCTGTTGTATATATTGTCCCATTGAATGAAGATCGGTTGAAAAATCGGCAGCGGCAGGGAAAATACCTTTGTTATCCTTTCCTTCGCTTTCTCCGAACAACTGTTTCCACCATTCCCCAAAATAGTGCAGGCAAGGTTCAAAATTCACCATCATTTCTACATTCTTACCTTTTCTCAGAAGCAGATTTCTTGCCACCGCATACTGATAACACATATTTTTATCAATATCGGGATTTTTATATTCTTCCCTTGCATCCTGTGCACCTTTCATCATTGCGTCAATATCAATTCCGGCAGCAGCTATAGGCAGCAAACCTACGGCTGTCAATACGGAATATCTTCCGCCTACGTCATCCGGAATAACAAAGGTTTCATATCCTTCCTCATCTGCAAGTGTTTTCAAGGCACCCTTTGCTTTATCGGTTGTTGCATAAATTCTCTTTTTTGCTTCTTCTTTTCCGTACTTCTTTTCAAGAAGATCTTTAAAAATTCTGAAAGCTATGGCAGGTTCGGTTGTCGTTCCTGATTTTGAAATAACATTCACGGAAATATCCTTTCCCTCAACAGCTTCAAGAAGATCAGCAAGATACGTTGAGCTTATGCTGTTTCCTGCATAGAAAATAGCAGGACCTTTTCTTTTTTCGGTATAATTATAAAAAGAATTTGAAAGCATCTCAATGGCAGCTCTTGCCCCCAAATAAGAGCCTCCTATTCCAATAACAACCAAAACATCGCTGTCAGAACGGATTTTTTCAGCAGCCTTCTTGATTCTTGCAAATTCTTCTTTATCATAATTAACAGGTAAATCAACCCAGCCCAGAAAATCGTTTCCCAAACCGGTTTTGTTTTCTACCATATCATGCGCAGCTTTTACAAAGTCTTTCATTGCATCAAATTCACTTTTTCCTATAAAAGACAATGCTTTTGAATAATCAAAAGTTAAATTATTCATTTTTATCACTCCAACTTATATATTTATGTAATATATATTCTAATACATTTCACATATAAAATCAAGTATTATTTTATATTTTTAACACTTTACTCTATGATTTACAAAATATTTACAAATAATACTGCAGATTTGACAATAATAAGTACATATGGTATTTTCAGGTCTTGATTTGTAAATACTTTATTTAATGCTTTAAATAATAATTACCCTTTTTTTATATGTTTCAAACATAAAAATAAAATTTTTCTTTCCTTAAATTATTTTTATTGTTATATCAATAAATTTTATGTGTTAGTACATGTATTTGCTTGACAAACGTACACCGTTTTGTTATTATATTTTTATAAAATTATTAAATACTGCGGAGGAATTAGTATGCCGGAAGAAAATATAAAAATAATAGCACAAAATAAAAAAGCACGCCACGACTATTTTATAATGGAAACAATAGAGGCGGGTATAGAACTTTCCGGAACGGAAGTGAAATCAGTTCGCGGAGGAAAGGTAAATATTTCAGACGCATATGCTTCCATAACAAATTCCGAGGTATTTATAAAAGGCATGAACATCAGCCCTTATGAACACGGAAATATATTTAACCGTGACCCCTTGCGTGACAGAAAACTTCTTATGCATAAAAACCAGATTAGAAAGCTTATTGGCCAGCTTCAACAGCAAGGCTATTCTCTTATTCCTCTGAGTGTATATCTTAAAGGTTCTCTTGTCAAAATTTCGGTTGGAGTTGCAAAAGGTAAAAAGCTATACGATAAACGTAATGATATTGCAAAAAGGGATTCCGACAGACATATTGACAGAGTCATGAAAGAACGTAGAAATTACAGTTGATTAAAACAAATAATTTCTTAACAATTTCTAATTTAAAAAAACATTATTAAATAACGGTTTTCTCACAAATAATCCTTTTTATATTACAATTAAATTACAAAATTATAAACTTTT
>CASFSH010000178.1 GCA_949297205.1 uncultured Bacillota bacterium
TGTCCAGCAAACTGCTTTATATCCGCCAAGAAAAGTATAAACCAATATGATGCAGGCAAATATTATCATTGCGGCAGTTTCGTTAAGACTTGGGAATAATGTTGTGAATACCGTACTTCCGGCAACATAACCCGACGCAACATAAATTGTAAAACTTACAAGAAATACTACAGCGCAAATAATTTTCAATGCAGGGTTTGCGGACATAAACCTGTTTGACAGATACTGCGGAAAAGTTATGGAGTCTTTAGAAGCCTTTGAAAATTTTCTAAGTCTTTTTGCAACTATTATCCAGTTAAGAGATGTACCTATTACAAGACCTATTCCGATCCATGCCTGTCCCAAACCGAATGCAAGTATACTTCCCGGCAAGCCCATCAACAGCCATGCACTCATATCAGACGCTTGTGCACTCATTGCAGTAACCCACGGCCCCATTTTTCTTCCTCCGAGAAAATACTCCGATTCTCCGTTTTTGTTCTTTGTCTTTACAAAGAAATATATTCCCACTCCCAGAACAACTATAAAATAAAGAATAAATGCTAATACTTCCGACATTTTTTTCTCCCCTTACTTTTATATAATATTGGCTATTATATCATAATGTACCATAAATTGCAATAAAAAATTTTTTTTATTTTTTATCTTATAAAAAATACAAGGGTTTTTATTCCCCTTGTATTCTTATTTAGATATTAATCATTAAATCCGTTTGGATGCTTGCTCTGCCATCTCCAGCTGTCCTCACACATTTCTTCTATTCCTCTTTCCGCAGACCATCCCAATTCTTCCCTTGCTTTTTTAGGATCAGCATAACACTGAGCTATATCTCCGGGACGTCTTCCTTCAATTTTATAAGGAATTTCTTTTCCGCAGGCTTTCTCAAATGCATGAATAACATCAAGCACCGAATATCCTTTTCCCGTTCCCAAATTATATATATGAACACCCTGCACATTTGTTTTCTTTTCCAGTGCTTTTAAATGTCCCAATGCAAGATCCACAACATGAATATAATCTCTTACACCCGTACCGTCGGGAGTATCGTAATCATTTCCGAATACGTGTACATACTCCAATCTTCCCACTGCAACCTGTGCAACATAAGGAAGAAGGTTATTCGGTATTCCTTTCGGATCTTCTCCCATATCTCCGCATTTATTTGCACCGATAGGATTGAAATATCTCAATAAAGTTACAGACCATTTATTATTTGCTTTGTAAACATCCTGCATAATATTTTCTATCATTAACTTTGTAGATCCGTAAGGATTTGTTGTTGACAACGGAAAATCTTCCGTAATGGGAACAGTTTTCGGCATTCCGTAAACTGTTGCGGATGATGAAAATACAATATTGAAAACATTATGCTTTTCCATTATGTCAAGCAGATTTAAAGTTCCCGTTATATTGTTATGATAATATCTGATAGGTATTTTTGTAGATTCTCCAACAGCCTTCAATCCCGCAAAATGTATTACGGAATCAAATTTATTTTCTTCAAATACTTTGTTTGTTGCTTCATAATCAAGTAAATCTGTTTTATAGAATTTAAAATCTTTTCCCGTAAGCTTCTTTACTGCGTCAATACACTTTTCCGATGAATTGTCAAGATTATCAAGTACAACAATTTCATATCCCGCATTCAACAATTCAACACAGGTATGACTTCCGATATATCCGGCTCCGCCTGTAACCAATATTTTCATATTAACCCTCCATTCCGCCACCATCGCGGCAGCTTAACTACATAAATTATTTTTACTTTAATTTCTTATCATTTTCTTTATTATATATTATATGTATTTTTTTTTCAATATCATAATTGTTTTTTTTTTAATATTATGATAAAATATATATAAATTAAATTTATTATTAAAAAAAATTATGAATTTTTATATTAGAAAATAACGGAGAATTAAAATGAGAACAACAGATCTGCACAATCATACCAAATTCAGTTATGACGGTACAAATACCTGCGAAGAAATAATAGAGAACGGAATAAAGAAAGGCATTTCCGTTATAGGCATAAGCGATCACCAATTTTCAATAAACAATCTTGACCAATATATTGAAAAAGTGAATGAATGTAAAGAAAAATATAAGGATAAAATAACCGTTAAATGCGGATTGGAGATAGGTCTGCGTCCAAAACCATCAGACCTTGTTTCCTTTAACCGCAAAGGCCTTGACTACTGTCTTTTTGAAAGTCTTGACAGCAACAGGGATTATACAATGGATCTTTATGAATTTTTAGAATGGACAAGACTCTTTAATATGCCGAAAGGTCTTGCACATACCGATATTTTCAGACTTTCCGAAAAATATCATACCGACATTTTAAAATTAATGAAAGAATACAATTTGTTCTGGGAAATAAACACCTCGGGTAATTATACTTATTACTACGATTTTATTACTAATTTCAGCAAACAGCAAATAATAAAAAAAAGCGGTATTTCCATCAGTATAGGTTCAGATACACATTATGTTAATGATTTGAAAACAGAAAAATTACGTTCTGCTCATAATCTTGTATCAAGTCTTGGTAATCCTATTATTTTTTTATAAATTAATTATTATAAATTCTTACATAATACCAATTGAAATTTTTATGATTTTGTGATATAATAGAAGAACTGTATAAAATAAATTTTTTCTTATTTTTATTTAAATTACCAAAAAAGGCGGTAGATAAAAAAATGGATATTAATGATGTATGGAATCATGCACAACCTTATATCCGTACCGATATAAATTCAATTGTTGCATACAATACATACTTAAAAGACTCTTTTGCGGTATCTTACGAAAACAATATATTCACCATTGCCGTAACTTTACCCACAAGAAAAAAAATGATAGAAATAAAATACAAATCCATAATTGAATCTTCTTTAAGAAAAATAATTGCAAAACCGGTTATATTAAATGTCATTCTATCCGATACTATTCCGCAGCAGCAGCCGTCGGAAACGTTTGAAGAAAAAAAGGAAGACGACCAAAATACAAACATTGAAAAGCCTTTGCAAAAATCTTCCCTTGTAAGAAAAAACAATCTTAATCCACGTTATACAATGGAAAATTTCGTTGTGGGAAAATCCAACTCATATGCTTTTGCGGCAGCGCAGAATGTTGTAAATTCTCCCGCACAAAATTACAACCCTTTATTTTTGTACGGAAAATCAGGATTGGGTAAAACACATCTTATGCAGGCTATCGGAAATGAAATATTAAAAAGAAATCCAAATATGACCGTATTATACGTCACCAGTGAACAATTTACCAATGATATGGTTGAATGTATCAAAGAAAAAAACATGGAAGAATTCAGACGTACTTACCGTGACGTTGATGTTCTTTTGGTGGATGACGTTCAGTTTATAGAAGGAAAAGACGGTACTCAGGAAGAATTTTTCCATACATTTAATGACCTTCATATGAAAAACAAACAGATTGTTCTTACCAGTGACCGAAAACCTAAAGACCTAATAACTCTTGAAGAAAGACTCAGAACAAGATTTGAATGGGGATTATCCATTGATGTGGTTATCCCGGATTATGAAACCCGTGTTGCGATTTTAAGAACCAAAGCAGAAAGTCTTAATATTAAAATAGATGATGAAATTTACGAGTATATAGCTCAAAGAGTAAATTCCAACGTACGTGAACTTGAGGGAGCACTTTCAAAAATAATTTCCTATGCCGGAATTTCACATAAAGAAATAGATATTGATCTTGCGGAATATTCCCTTGCTTCAATGGCTTCGGATGAAGTTCAGATAACTCCTCAGATGATTATTGACCGTGTAAGCAGTTTTTACAAATTAAATCCCGATGATCTGACGGGACCTTCACGAGTTAAAGAAATAGTAAATCCGCGTCACATTGCAATGTATCTTTGCAAAACTCTTACCGATATGAATTTTGTTACCATTGCCAAAGTTTTCGGTAACCGTGACAGAACATCGGTAATGCACGGTGTTGACAGAATAATGAAAAATATGATTACCGACAACGATCTTAAGTCGGAAATAGATTTTATCACAAAAGATTTGACGCCTTAAACTTATCCACTTATACACGTTAATAACTCTTTTTTATATGTGAATAACTTTTTGGTCAAAATGACGTGTGAATAACTCTTAATAACCTATAACTTATCCACAGTTATTAACACCTGCAATGTGAATAAATTTTCAAGTGTTTATGGGAACAAATACTGCTTATACCACATATTCACTCCCCCTACTATTATTACTTCTATATATATTATAATATATATTGTACGTACGTACATATAACACCCTGAAAAAAAATTTCTTCTAAAAAGTTATTCATCATTGTAAAAAATTTACTAAAAAGGATTCGGTGAAAAAAATGAATATAAAATTCAATAAATATACCTTTCTTGAAATTATAAATACAGTACAAAAAGCAGTAACATCAAAATCCGTAATGCCTATTCTTGAATGTATCAAAATAGAAACGTACAGTGATGGAAACATTATTGTTACAGCAAACAATCTGGATATATGCATTGAATACAGAACAGTATGTGATGTATATGAAGAAGGTTCTATTGCTATAAGCTCAAAAATTTTCGGTGAAATAATAAGACGTTTTTCGGGAGAAGACGTTTATGTGAAAGTAAATCCCATAAACAATGTTATGACATTGAAATGCGGAAACAGTGAATTTGACATTCAGGGATTGAATGCGGATGAGTACCCATCAATTCCGGAAGTCAGTGATGATTATGAATTTTTTATCAAAGAAGAAAATTTGAAAAGAATGATAAGAAAAACGATTTTCGCATTGTCAACAAACGAATCAAAAAAACCTATACTTACAGGGTCGTTGTTTGAAATAGATACCGGAGTTCTGACAATTGTTTCAACTGATGGATTCAGAATGGCAAAAATAGAAATGACTGTTGATTCATCTTTGAAAAACACAAAATTTGTTATTCCCGGAATAACTTTAAGAGAACTGATGAAAGTTCTTGAAGATAAAGACGATAAAGTAAAGATAGTGGTTGCAAAGAGATATGTAAAATTTTGTTTTGAAAAATATACTGTTGTATCCAGATTGCTTGAGGGAGAATACATAAAATACAAACCTATTTTCAATACACCTAATAACATAGTTGTTAACGTTAATACCAAACTGTTTACCGAAAGTCTTGAAAGAGCTGCTCTTATTATAAATGACGATGCACTTGCAAAAAATGAAAAAGTACCGATAAGACTTGACATAAAAGATGACAGAATAGCAATAGATTGTAAAACCGGAAAAGCAAAGACAAGTGATGAAATACCCGTAAACAAAATAGGCGGGGATTTAGAAATAGGATTTAATCATAAATATTTGCTGGAAGCATTGAGAAGCTGTGAAGATGAAGAAATCAAGATGGAAATGTCCGGTCCGAAAAGTTCATGTTTTATAGAACCTACCGAAAATAAAGATTATATATACATGATATTACCGGTAAGGCTTTACGATGAATAAAAAATTCCTTAACGAAAGAGGTGTCTCTTTATGAAAGTGGAAAGAATTGTAAATCCTGAATACAGTCAGAACTGTTATTTGGTTTATGACTCAAATAAAAAAGGTTTGATTATAGACCCGGGAAGTAAAGCGGATTATATAATAAAAAAATTAAAAGAATATGAAGTAGATGTAAAATATATATTTCTTACTCATTGTCACTACGACCATATTGAGGGTTTGGAAGAATTGAGGAAGGAATTAAATGCCGAGGTTGTTTCTTCTTTTGAATGTAATAAAAATATTCAAAATCCGTCGGTCAATCTATCTTCTTTGTTTTCTTTTCCGATAAAAGCGGAAGCTTCGGATATTATAGTAACAGACGGTGATATAACCGAAGTGGGGGATATGAAGGTAAAAACAATTCTTACTCCCGGTCATACCGACGGAGGAACTTGTTATCTTATAGATGATGAATTGTTTTCGGGAGATACTCTTTTTTTAAACAGTGTGGGAAGATGGGATTTTCCTACAGGAAATGAGGAAGTTTTAAAAGAATCCATAAGAAAAAAACTTTTTACACTGGATGATGATATAATAGTTCATCCGGGACATGGAAACGATACAAAAATATATTATGAAAAAAGATACAATACATTCTGTAAAGAATAAATTTTATCTTATTGAAAGGTAATGCAAGAATGGATTTAATTCAGAGAGGATATTCGTGCAGAACGGAAATGGAAATTTTTATAAATCTCTTTTTTGAAAAAGAAGAGGATGTTATAATTTTTAACGATTTAAAACACGAAGAAAAAAATATAAACGTTTATGTGGAAATAGTATTCGAAGGTAAAACATACTGCGGTGATTACAAATATGAATTTATAAATGACATAAAAAGAAATACCGTGAAAAAAAATTATATATGTTCTCTGACAAAGGCATTCTGTGATACAGCGTCAAAAATAAGAAAAGTAAATCTTTCCTGGGGTGTAATGTCGGGAATAAGACCGGCAAAGGTGGTAAGAGAATATTCGGAAAACGGATACAGTAAAGATGAAATAAAAAATATTCTGAAAAATCTTTACAATACAAGCGCCGACAAAGCGGAACTTGCATTAACAGTTGCGGAAAACGAGAAAAAAATTCTTGAAAAAAACGATAAAAATTCAATAAGTATATATATAGGAATACCCTTTTGTCCTTCAAGATGTCTGTATTGTTCTTTTGTATCAACGGATATAAAAAACAGCGGAAAATATATGGATTCTTTTGTTGAACTATTAATAAAAGAAATTGAAAAAACAGCCGAAATTATAAAACACTGCGGTTTACATGTTGAAAATATTTATATAGGCGGAGGTACTCCCACAACATTATCGGAAAAAAATCTTGCGCTTATGCTTAAAAGTATAGAAAAAAATTTTATGTCCGACAAAATAAAGGAATTTACCCTTGAAGCAGGACGTCCCGATACAATAAACCGGGAAAAATTGATAATTGCTCAAAATACAGGCGTAAACAGAATAAGTATAAATCCTCAGACCATGAATGACATAACCTTGAAAAAAATAGGAAGATGTCATACAAGCGATATGATAAGAGAAAAATATTATATGGCAAGAAAATGCGGATTTAAAAATGTTAATATGGACTTAATTGCAGGACTTCCCGACGAAACCGTGGATATGTATAAATACAGTTTAATGGAAGTGGAAAAAATGGACCCGGAAAATATAACGGTACATTCAATGTGTATAAAAAAAGCAGCCGCTCTCAGGTTTTCGGGAATAGAACTTACAAAGAGCAAAAATATGAATATGATGCTGGATTTAACAATGCATGAAATGAAAAAAAGCGGAAGAAGTCCGTATTATATGTACAGGCAAAAGAATATATCGGGTAATCTTGAAAAT
>CASFSH010000179.1 GCA_949297205.1 uncultured Bacillota bacterium
TCATAGTATTCACTGCAGTACCTGTACGGGTTATCATCATTTTCGTATGAAATTTCATTTCCGTATGCGTCATAATCATATTCGCGTACTACCGTTTCACTGCTGTATGCCGCATCGGAGCTGCCGTGACCGTCCTGACTGTATATTTTTTATCATTTAGCTATTTATAAGCCTCCATTTCGTTTTTTGTAATAATTACGGAATAAGTTTTTGGTTCGTCCTGTGAATCCTCATCCTTCTCCTTTTTATATTTTTCAAATACATAGCAATTTTTGTATTCATACACATTTAAACCGTAATCCTTATAATTTTCTCCGTCGTTATTTATTTCGTGTGCCAATATAATATTTGAAATTTTTGTTGCAAATTCTATATCCGGGTTTATTTGATATGACAATATTGTGACCGGTGTTTTTTCATCTATTCTCTCATAAGTATATAAATCTTTGCTTACAAACATTTCATCATCCGAACAGCCCTGTAAAAGCAATAATATTAAAAATAGAAATATTAACTTTTTCATTCTATCACCTTCTTTATTCGGATTTATTAGGTCTATATGGCTCCAATTCATAAAATTTTCCGTCCTTTGTTATTTCCACACATATTGAATTGTGTAATGCATATGATGTTGCAGCAATTTGATAACATTCATCATATTCATTAACTTCCCATTCATATAAATCAAGACTGACTTGGTATGTTTTTATATGATCCAATAAAACCTTTCTTCCGATAGCTACTGCCGTATCCAAATCTATTTGATATTCTTCATGCTGTTCAAGATTATACATTTTATCTATGTATTTATACGAATCGTACTCTTTTGAGCATGAACAGCACAAAAAAGCTACACATACATTTAAGATTACAATACAAATAATTTTCTTCAACATAAAATTCACCTCTGATTTTTATCAAAATGACAAACATACTTTTTGTCTACAGACAATTTGCTTATATTTAATCCCATCATTTTTTGTTAACAGCTTGCAAAACTAATAATAAATTGTGTTTCATATAATATATACCCCATTATCCATCTTCATAAACAAAATTTTACATATTATATATAAAATTATTAACTTTAATGCCCGGTGATAATAACAGGCAGTCTAAACAAGCTTATTACCATGCGCACAAGTCAAAAACAGCTCCGGCAAGATTAATTGTGCCGGAGCTGTTTATATTTATAATTAATATCCGATACCTGTACTTTCTGTCAGCGGTATCATGGTATTTAGTCCATCCCATACGAATGCTTTAGCTTTTGTATCTCCGTCTGCCGGAGTAACAGAAATCGGAAGAGTTCTTTCTTCACCTGATGCATCCGCTGTTGTAGTAACAGCCTGTATGGAAGTTATTTTATCTTCGGAATTGTAAAGAGCTACAACAAGAGTAAACAATTTTTCTTCAGTTGCGATATAATCAACCGAAGCTGTAAGCAGTTCTCCTGCCGTTACGCTAATTGCGTCAAATTCCGGATTATTAAATAATATTCCGCTGTTCTTCATTCTGTAAATTGTATGAAGTACAGCATCATTTCCTCCTACGGTAACATCTCCCGGTTCAATTACGGTAATTGTTACTGTATGTTTTCCATATCCGAGTCCGTCATATCTTAACTGTGTATCAGGTCCTGACGTTCTGTATGTATTGACAGCCTCATCAATTGTTATTCCGTCAATATCAACTTTTATCATTCCTGCAGATGAACTCTTTGAAAATTCCATTGCAAATTCATCACCGATTATATCAAATGAATAAGTATCGCCTATTCCGCTGAGGGTGTGACTTACATTTTCATAATCATAGCAGTAATCCTTTGCACCGTCGTTAAGCACTGAAGATTTTTGCGGATAAACAAAATATTTTACACTTTCGCTTTCAAGCAACGCATTGACATACTCACCATACATTGTTGAAGCTTCAGCCGAAGGATGAGTGCCGTCGGTCAGATAAACTTTATTATCCCAATCGGAAGCAAATTCAGAATCATTATTGTATAATGACAGCATATAATCACGAATATTTATTGACGGTATTCCGTAATGCTGTGCCACCTTTTCCTGTTCTGATATTGAGTTATTGTTATCTGCAAAGTTTATAACTGTTGTATAAACAAATATAATTACCGGGGGTTTTTCCATTGTATTAAGAGTTCTTACAATACTTTCTATATCCGTTCCGGCATTAACATTATTTGCATCATTTGTTGCAAATTCAACAAATACTATATCCGGATTTTTTGATATTACATCTCTGTTTATTCTCGTCCATCCGTAAGCTGCGCCTGTACCTCCTACCGAAGCATTTACCGCATTTACATTTTCTTCACCGTATTTTTCCTTGAACCAATTAGTGGTAACAACTCTCCATCCGTCCTGGTTTGTAATACTTCCGCCGAAAAATACTACGTCAAGCTTGTTATCGGGATTAAAATCATCTGCTTCAAATCCCGTAGGATAAACAAATTCTGCATTTTTATTCCACTCTGTACGGAAATTAACTGTCTGATCTGTAAGTGCGTCTGTTGCAGATTTTGGAACAAATAATGTGTATTTTGTGTTATAAGATAAAATATCAGGTGTAAGTGTAATTACATTGTCTATAGCATAAGCATCAAATTCAATATTATTTCCATACTCATCCTTCAATGTAATGCCTGCTGTATTTGCATAAACGCCCTCTTTACAGGTAATTGTAAATTGTTCACCGGTAATAGGGATCAAAGCGGCATTATCCAGATCCGCACCGTTAGAATAAGAAATTTTAGCTCTTCCGTAATCTTCATCGGAAATTCTCAGATAATCAAGATAAACCGAAGCTGTAACCGCATCTCCGCTTCTCCATGTATAGCTTACGTTGTTTATATCATTACTTGTTGAATTGTTAAGGAATTTTAAAGTTCCGGAGTTTGCAACATTTCCATGTTCATCCGATACAGTAACTGAATATGTGTGTGTATTATAATTAACATTGAATTTAAATGTATACCATTCATCTCTCAGAACCTCAAACGGAGTATCATATACCATAAAATCTTTTCCTGTTGTACTGTTTGAACCGATACAATCATATCTAAATACACCGTTTAATACTCTTATTACTGCAAAATCGGTTTGTATAGGTGTTGAACCGTCGCCTATAACACCGTCTGATCCGTATTTTATTCTTGTTTCCAAAACAACATTTTCCAGTCCTTCACAATTTAAAGCCCCGCTTGTACTGCTGAATTTAAAATGCATTCTGTTGTTATAAGGCATTGACAAAATTCCGTCCGAGATATATTCGGAATTATTTGTAATCTGTGTATTGCTGTTTGTCATAATAGGTGTATCATCATCATTACCGTCAAATTCCGCACGGTATAAGTATTTTGGTTCATCTGCACTTCTGAATACAAATTCAGCGGATTTTGCACCGTTTATCTGATCTACAAATAAAGTATTCCACTGTCTGTAACCGATATAGAATAACGGAACCTTTACATTGTATTCATCTATAATCTCCGCAGGCACTCCCTCACCGTTAAGAGTTATTTTGCTGAGATCTTCTTCTGTAACAGGATATGGTAGAGTAACGATTGCTTCTGTTCCCTCAATAACATTCTTTGCCGTATTAAGATCAATGCCGTTATATGCAGCAGTAGGCTTTGGTACAAGATCTTCATTGCAAATACGGAAGTAATCCATTGTCACTTTGATCTGATATAAGTATCCGAATCCTATCTTATCTGAAAGTATGTCATTAAAATCACGGTCATCATTTGATTTAAAGGTATTTCCGTTTTCATCTGTAACAGTAAGCTTTAGCTTTTTGGTTTCCGTATTATAATCAACTCTTATGGTATACCATGTTTCGGCATAAATTTTGTAATCCGATATAAAATTATAACTTGTTGCTTCTATTAAAGCGTCTGTGTTTGTATTACTGCTGTTTATATAACCAAGATTACCGCTTTTATCCGTAAATAATCTGAAATTACCGATATCCAAAAAGTTTTTGCTGCTGTATAATGCTTTTTTATCTCCTGATGTTATAAAATTATCGTTTGTTCCCGGGGAATATTTTATTCTTGTTTCATATGAGATATTTTTTGCAGCAGTTTCACTTAATCCGTCTATTGTAACGCTTAAATAACTGTTTCCTCCGCTTTGTGCAAATAACGTACTTTCTTCTGCATTTATTGACGTAACATTTACCCAGTTTGATAAATCATAATCATTTCCGTCAAATTCTGCTTCATATATCCATCTCGGATCTTGAACAGCTAATGTATTGAAGCTGATAGATGATGCTTTGTTCTGTCCGATTGTACCTGTATTAATTGTATACTGTGTATCCGGAGTCAGTCCGGTAAAATCAAGAGTAACAATTTTACCATCTTCCGATAACGTTTTATTTACCTCAGCATTGTTATTTACCACTATTCTGCAAAGATCATTTTCGGTAATTGGATCATTAAAGGTAATAGTTGCTGTAAGACTGTCAGGAATTCCTATTGCCCCGTCAAGAGCAGTCGCTGTTCCGTCATTCTGATATGTTGCCGATGGCGAAGTTAGCAATGTATTATCATACAGACGTATATAGTCAACTGTTGTTACTACGCTGTCTGTCATTGGGAACGGGAATGATTCAATTTCTTTCAGTATTCCGTTATATGATATGCCGGAACTTGGTCCGAAATATACATCTCCGGAATCGGAAACAATTTCAACGGTCATTGTTTTATTATTCTGTAAGTGAATAATATATGTATACCATTCCCCGGATTTCAGTTCGAAATCCGATATTATTTCGGCAGCAGACGCTTCATTTCTTTTACCGCCTCCGTATACTGCCATGGAGTTCTGCTGGAAGATAGTAGCATAATAATTACCATCCTGTATCATACCGCAAATCTGTTTGCCTAATCCTGCAATATTTCCTTCCATTTTTAATCTGGTTTCAAAAACAAGATCACTGTAATTTTGAATATTCATTGCATTGCGGGTATAGCTTCCGTCTTCGCTTTTTTCCATAAACTTCAAGTACGGCATTCTGCTATCACAATTTTCTTTGTTAAACTCCACCGTTCCGTCGACAGGTTCAATTGTCATATACTCCTCTGTTATACCCTGACTTGAGTTTCCGTCATGATACCATGTGACGCCTGTCATGTCATCATTGCCGTTAAATTCCATATGCCATATATAATCAGGTTCTGCATCGGCAAAGGCAGAAATTGATGGCAGCATAGATACTGCAGTGACAACACTCAAGACAAAACTGGCAATTTTTCTTTTTTTCATTCTTTTTTCCTCCTCATTTTTTATATATTTAATAATTAAATATCATTTCTGTAGACAGAATCATAGTAAATACCGCACTCATTTTTTAAATTTGTTATACGACGCTGTGTTTCTTCGTCAGGAGCAGATGTCATTACATTTCCGCTCTGAATAAGATCACTGTCCTTCTGACCTGCATCATAGGAATAAATTTCATCCTTTACGTTTATAAATATATTGTCAATAGAACTGTTACCTTCCGCAATTCTTGTTGTTTTATTATTGACATATTTTAAAGTATTGCCGTATTTATTCTGCCATATTTCGCTTTTCCATGGCAAGGTTTTAAGTTCATTAAGAAGAGTATAATTTGTATAGCTTTCATTCCACTCATTTACAAGTCCATCAGACATACTTCCTTTTGCCCTTATTCTTACTCCTATATTTGCATCAATAACTATATTTCCTTTAAATTCATTATTCACACCGGCATGAATGAATATTGCTGTATATTCTCCGTTGTCAATATTTTCAAATAAATTGTAATTACAATATTGTCCGCTCAAAAAATCATCAAGATATATACAAGCCATACCACCGTTTGAATCATGAATATAATTGTTTCTTATCTGATTGCCCAGACTTGACAGGTTTCGTCCGGCATAAAACAATCCTGCATCGGTTGAGCCGTCTGTAAGACCGTTTGATATATCATTATATTCCATAACATTGTCATTTCCCCTGAAACTGATAGATGAATGAGGATTGTTTCTTATTGTATTATGACTTGCCGTGGTACCGCAGCCCATAACATAAAGAGGTGCACAGTTTGTTCTGTATATCTGAGAAACAGTATCAAACAGGCAGTTGTCAACAACACTTCCGCCCGGTGTAAGAGTGTTTCTGTCTCCGCCGCTTATTTCAAGTCCGCTGCCGCCGAGATTAAGAAAGTCACAGGCATAAACAAGATTTCCGTTACCGTTTACTCTGACAGCATTTGACGCATTATTCCGGAAGGTACATCCGAGAATCTGTAAATTATCAGTTTCGGCATCTATAAAATATCCTTTTGAATTTTCAAATGTAATACCTTCTATTGTAAAATTTTTTGTTCCGGAAATTTCAAAAATATTATTTTTGCTTGTATTTAAATTTATATGCGCATTTTCAAATTCTCCCGATTCCACATCCGCTTCATGCGGATAATAATAAAGATAATTCTGATAAATGACATACTCTCCCTCTTTGTTTAATTCCTCCGGAAGATTATATACATAGCATTTTTTATCATAGTATTCACCTGCATCTGCAGCGGAAAATCCCGAAAAGCATTTGTTTCCGGCAGGATCAAATGTTACTGTTTTATTAACCGGATCATATTGATTAAGATAACCCTTATTCAAATCCCAGTCATATACAAACCATCCTCTGATCCATGCTTCATCAGCATAATTCCAATTTTTAAAGGATTCTGACGATACCTTTACTATTTTATGATTTTCGTTTAATTCCGCAGTTGCGCTAATATATCCCTCATCAGGGTATTTTGCTATCTGTGCATTTTCACCGTTAACATACATTTCTGTAAGAATAGGATCATTTTCCTGACTCTTTCCGTTTTTAAATGCAGAACTAAGATTTACCAATCCGTACTTTACCAAATTAACACCGTATATTTTATCACGTACATTTTCAGGGAATCTCTCCAGTACATCACTGTTTGTAATCAGTTCAAAATCCGAACCCTTCAGAGAAAGTCCCGATGATATAAATGTATCTGACATTTCAGAAGTTATTTTTACCGAGTTGAGATTTTCATACTCCGTGATATTTATTGTATTATCAACTGTATATGTACCTTCTGCCAAAACAACAGTTACGTCTTTCCCGTAAAATTCCTCATCAGAATTTAAAATTGAAAGTTTTTCAATTGCTTTTTCAATGGAACGGTACGGGAAAGAATATGATCCGTCATTAAGGTCACTTCCATATTCACTTACATATATGGTATTATCATTCTCCGGTAATCTTACCGTCAGGCGCGCATTAATTTCTCCCTCCGCACCTGATATGTTTGAAGAATAAATCAAAGGAAAACTTTTCTGCGGTTCTATTTTTCTTCTAAAAAAAGTATTGGCTATAGTTTTTCCTGTACTGTCTGTTACATCAAGTTCCACATTAATATCCATTGTATAATCTGCAGTACACTCTGCAATATATTCCAAATATATCTTATTATTATCGGTATATGTTGCTTTAACTTCCGAGACGAATATTCCCCCTACGGAATATATCTGTGTATTAATCTGTGTTTGGGAATATATATTCTGTACATGGATAATATTCAAAATAAATATTAATAATATTATTTTTATCCGCTTTATCATTTTTCCTCCATAATTAATTCTTATCTATTGCAATTATGCATTTACTTTGTACATATCTGCTGTAAATAAATATATTTTCACCATTTTGTATATCTTCCCAATTTATATTTTCAACTCTGACACGACTACCGTTTACAGTCATTCTGTAACAGGTTGTTCCGTCATCAACCTTCTTGATATGTCCGCTTCTGTCGCCTTCCGCTATATATTCAAAGAAGTTGTTTGCAAGCTTTTTACGTACTGTTACATAAAGGCTTTCTCTTGATGTATTGCCAAGTCCTGAGTTTCCGTGTACAAGTCCCGTTGACGCGCTGAATCCCAATTCATCATACCTGTCAATATCAAATGCCTTATATAAAAATGTTATTCTTCCTGCTGTATCTGTTTCATAATATATAATATCACCCGGTTTTGCTGACATAAATTCAACCTTAGTAGGTTCGGGCATCTTATCATAATATTCAAGAAATACCGTTTTACCCTGATTGTTTCCGGTAATTGTAAGAACAACCTCATCATCCTCATTCAGCGTTTCATTTACTTCGGTTACAATTGTAGGTGTACACTGGAATGATGTCGACCACTGTTGTGTATCTTCGGATGCTACCCCTTCCTTTCTGTTTATTATAACATCTGCAGTATTTTTGTCCTCAAGTATATTGTAAAATTCCACCTCATAATTTGTATGTTTTTCATTTGTAAAGTTTCCGCCAACATATGACATTTCCAAATCATCATAAATATTGAACCATATTGTATCACTGTCCTGCCAGAACAGGTTTTGGAAAGAAGAACCGTAATAATTGTATTCGCCGTTATTGGCAAGATACTCATTCTTTTTCTCATCAACATAACTGAATTCCGTTACGTCGTCTCCATAGATTCCCCCATATTTGCTTTTGAAGGTTTCAAGAGAGTAATTGAAAAATTTTCCGTTATACTTTAATTCACCGTCTTCGGTAATAGTGTAAAGTTTTGATACTTTACCATTTTCATCAAGCTTATACATTATAAGCTGATCCTGCCACTCATTTTCCGATGCCGAATCTGCTTTCAATACCTGCATCGCTTCATCATTATCCTTTTTACGATTGTTTAATCTGACAGTTTCATTAAGTTCATATGTTTCAAATTCATTTTCTGTTGTAAGCACTCTGATGCCTGCCTGTACCGGATATTCTTCTTCAATACAGTATCCTCTGATAAAATATCCGTATACAATATCATCTATTCTATCCTTTTCAAATCCATAAACATTTAGTTTATCGTCTATCCAGAAAGTACCTGAATCATTTAGTTTATATGTATATTTAAGCATATTTGACGTTAATGTATACTCAACCCCGTCAATTACAATATATCCATCATCTGATTGCGCACTTACTGCAGATATAGTTCCTGTTATTGTTTCCGAATAAGCATATGTAATGCTGTGTTCATTATTTGTGCCTATCAAAACAAGCATACCTGCGGATAATGCTGTCGGACCGCTCTTTTCTCCGTCAACATATACCGTATAATTATCATATTCGCTGTCATAAAGATAGGTATTTCCCGGATCTTTTTTATCCGCTATGCTTATACCGTCATCCTTTGAAGAAGCATAATCAACTATTATTGTGTGTTCAGCTTTAAAAATATTTATACAGTCATAAATGCCGTCATTATTATTATCAATAAAGTTCAGATATCCTATACCCGGAATAAGATCATCCTTGCTGTATTCAGGCTTTGCTGCGCCGTTATATATAATTGATGTGTTCTGATTGATCTTTATATTTTTTACAGATCCCGCTTCTGTTTCATAAACAAAATTATATGCGGAAAAATCACTTGAATCATCAAATACATACTTTGCATCAACATTTAATACATTGTTTCTTTTATCTTCTTCAAAATACCTTACTTCACCCGTTTCATCTTCATCTTCAAAATAAACATATGCCTCTACCGCATAGCCAAGGTAATCCGAAATATTTGTATCACCTGCAAGAACACTTTCATCATTCAATTTTACATAATTTGTATCCTGTGTCTTGTCATTGATTGACTTCAGACCTGTTATTGCATTTGCTGTAACTACAGCCTTGACTTTTGCTATGTTGTGAAATTTCCAAAGTGCGTCAATTTCATCCGATTCGGTATATTGTATGGTATTTCCGTCATATCCTATTTCAAGAACATTACATTCCAATGCATTTTCTATAAGTTTTGAAAATATTTCATAATCCAGATTAACGGTACCCATTCCTATACCGTCTAAAAGACCGATGGAATTAGCCGCATAAATGTATCCGTTTGGATATCCTCCGTTCTGATTTGCAATTACTTCATATCCAAGAACATTTACAAAAGCTTTTACCGCATCATTTATTGTTATAATATTTTCAGGATAATAATTACCGTCTGTATATCCAACCATATAACCAAGACGGGCACCCGTGCTTATTTCCGAAAAGCACGGATGATCCTTATCTACATCAAAGAATATTTTTTCTTCACTGCTTGCTTCAACATTTGCAAATTTCAAAATATCTCTGATAAAATTTGCCCTTGTTACTTCTGTATCCTTTTCGGTACCTTCTTCAAAATATATACCCAGATATGTGAGTTTTTCAACTCTTTTATTATAGCTGTCATCTGATGCTGTTTCTTCAGCATTGACAACAACACCGGCAAAAACAAAAGATATTAAAAGAAATATACTTATTATTTTTTTATACACTGTTTTATGCCTCCTATCTAATCTTTATAATCTGATACAGCATCTGGGCTGTCTGCGCTCTTGTTGCATATTCATGTGGTCTGAATTCTCCGTCAATCCCGTTTATTGCACCTTTTTCTATCATAAATTCGACAGCTTCTTTTGCATACTCACTTACCGTATCAAGATCTGTAAGCTCAGGTATATCTTCTACTATTATATCTGTATCAATACCTGAAACTGTTACAGCTCTGTAAATCATCACCGCAATATCTTCTCTTGTAATATTTTTTCCAACACCGAATTCATTTTCACTTATACCGTTTACTACCCCAAGATTAGCGGCAGAAATAAGATAATCATAATACCAATCATTACTGTTAACATCATTGAATGTAATTTCGCCCTCTGCACTCAGCCCAAATGCATTTACAACAAGTTTAACAAATTCCTCTCTTTTTACATAATCATCCGGAGCAAAGCTGTTTTCTGATTTTCCGTTTAATATCTTGTTATTATAAAGATATTCTATTGCTTTATGTGCCCAGGAAACGTTTTGTATATCTGTAAACGGAAGATTTGTATTATTCTGATTTTCAGGAGGATTTTCAACTTCTGCAGGCTGTTGGGTGGTAGGAGCAACATAATTTGTATTTACGGATGGCAGCTGTGTAGAAATACCTCCGCCGTAACTGTTTCCCGAACCTCCGCCTGAACCGCTTCCCGAACCGCCTCCGGAGCCGCTTCCTGAAGTATTTTTATTTTTTATTTCTTGTATTACATCATTTATTTCTTCTGCATCATTAAAATTTTTATTGCCCAATGCCTGAGCACATTTATCACTGTTCTTAATAAAGTAATCATACATATCACTATCAAGACCAAGATATTCCTGATAATTTTGTATTATAGTCTTCATTTGAGAAGGTTCAGCCTCATTTATCATTGCTACAGGAACCGCTTTATTGAATAATTCTCTTATGTCTTTTTCGTTATCTTTTCCCGCTATTTTTTTATCCACAACAGATTTATTTTCAAGCAGGTTATAATTATCATACATTTCCAACAATAAATATTTATTGTATTCGGTTAAAATTTCCGACGGTGATTTATTGTCATAAATCCATGCAACTGCAACACCTTTATAAAATGCAGTACCTATCTCATCTGCAGAGGAATAATCATTATCATTCTCCAAAGCTTTTATAGCAACAAGCTTTGCATTTTCCGAAAGTTCATTATATTTTGTCATATCAAGATATAATGCCCTGTAATTTTTCTCAACAAATTCCTTTAAAGCTTCCGGGGTATTTTCACCTTCAAACTTTATTTTTTCATTAAGTTCATTTATTGCATTTTCTATATCGTTTTCCGACATATAAAATCTTGTTGTATAATATGTCTTGTCAGCTCCATCAGCAGCAAATAGAAATCCGTACTGTCCGCTGACTGCCTTTGCAGGAAATTTGTATTCAATCAAATTATCACCTGTGTCATTGACACTGACCATATCAAGAACTGCTTGTTCCATTGCAGTATTGTCTGCTTCATCAAATTGGTAAGTTTCCTCCGAAAAAGCCTCTTTCGGACGCATTATAAACATTTTTAATGCAGTTCCTTCATCTACGTTTCCGGAAACAGTCAGCTTTCCGTCTGCACTGAGAGCAAGATTTGTAATTTCAAACCCTGATTTCCTTTTTTCAAAAACAAACCTATATCTTTCACCCGTATCATTTTTTACCAATATCGTTGTATTTTCTTCTGTAAGTGCATTTCCGTCATAGGGTATTGTTGCCTGTTTTTCAAGTGTATATCCTTCTGCCTCAATAGATGGTATTTCATCACTTGAAATATTAACATAATACAGTGTCTTGTTTTCATCAAACTCCCTGTCCAAAACACCGTTTTCTATATGTATCTCTGCACCGGCAGATACTCCTGCCATAAGAGAGACAACAAGACTCAAAATCAGTATTTTCCTTTTCATTATAATCTTTTCCTTTCTGTTATTCTTCAACCGGCATAATTTCGAGTACATTATCTCTTCCGCAATTATACAGTTCAAGATAACCCATTCCGGTAATAGGCGCATTTGTGTCCTCATATTCCACTACTACTTCTCCGTTGATTTTTACAACAATTTCAACGCTGCCTTCTTCAGTGTCAAGTACCGACATTTCATACTCATTCCAATCCCCGTCCTTAACAATATTATTGGGATATTCAAATAGGAAGCTGTTTTCTCCTCCCAGTCTCTGCAATTCAAATGTTGCTTCTTTCATAACAAAGAGATATTGTTCATTTCCTCCCCATGCAACGGCAGTAGGCGAGGCTTGAGCTCTTAATGCAATTCCAAACCAATTTTCTGACAAACCTTCCAATTTTATGTTAGCTTTAAAAATTTCATGTGTTCCAAGTCGGTTGTTTGTACCAAGAGTCTGTGTTCCCAAATTTGTAAACGTTATTTTTTCCGGTGAGAATACTGTCTGATTAGGTGTAAAAGCCCAGCTTCCGCCATTGTTGATTATACTTGCCAAATCAAATATTGCAGGATTTTTTCTGTTGTTCAGAATATCAAATTCCGTTTTTAATGTCTCTGTATACTGATTTACTTCTTTCTGTGTGATGGTTTCTTTTTCAGCAAGCTCTTTGTAATCATTTATCAGCTTTTTCATTTGATCCAATGTGCCGATTTTATAGTCACCGGGATTATCTCCCTCAACAACTCCGTTTATTCTTCCTTCGCATATTTCAATCTGGTCATATAATTTTTCTTTTGAAACAACTTCATATGCTTTTGTTGTAAATGTAAAATACTCCTGATTTGCCGGCAAAAGCTCATCAGATTCAATAGAATTAACGTCATTAGGTATCGCTTTTACTTTCCAATAGTATCTTGTATTGAAATAATTTAATTTAGATAAAGTCACATTATTTGTTGTAACTATTTTATTTGAAATAACATCCTCAAATTCGCTGTCGGTAGCGAGGGTAAACTGATAACCGTATGCATTTTCTGCCTGTGTCCATTTAAAGGAAACCTCTGATGCCTCAACCCTTTCTGCTTTATCAAGAGGCCACAACAAATCAAAATTATTTAATCCTGTCATTTCTGTGCGGTATTCATCAATATAT
>CASFSH010000180.1 GCA_949297205.1 uncultured Bacillota bacterium
TCGCATTTAAAAAAATTATGACTATTGTCAAAATTTTTCATGTAAAATCGAAGATTTTACATAGTTCGCATTGATAAAGTCTGCTGAAATAAATATTTTGGGGGCAAAATATTTATTCACGGTGCAAGGTTTTTTGCAAAATGCACAAAACCCTTGCACCTAAACAATTCTGAAACGCTTGTAAGCCGCCATGCGGCTGCGTTTCATAATTGTTCAGCAGTCATTATATAAAATGTTTCAAATGAACTGAAAAGTCAGTTTTTGACAGAGTAAAAAAACTCCAGAGCCGGATTGTAATATCCGGATTCAGGAGTTTTTTTGATGAGTGGAATTAATATTTATTTGTGAAAGATTTTGCTATTTCAAAATCAGACTGTAAAATATTTTGGGATTTTTTCTCAAATCTTTGTGACAGAAATACAATCAGCTGTATTAATATGGAATGGCATACGGCAATGTTGCCCGGCTCGTCAGTTTTGTATTTATGAATAAGAGTGTTACACCAATTTTCAATATGATTACATTCCACCTCTTTTAAGAACATATTCGGTATTCCCAGATATGTGTTTTCCGCTTCTCGACAGAGCAAAAATATCTCACTTGCCTAAGAATATATGAAGTATTAAAAGTAAAAAAGCAGGACAGAAATACTCATGAAATCTGTCCTGCTTTTGCTGATAATTCGATATTATAAAATCATTTGTATATATTAAAGAATGATTTTAAGTTAATAAAGTCTGCTGATTTTTTCGTATTAATTTTCTTGCAATATATATACATAACAGTGCATTTACTGCTGCAGTGATAACCCATGATACGGGATATGATGTATACAGGCATTCAAGTGTAGGGATTTTTTCGAAAACAGTATGTATCCATACAATTCTTAAACCGCATACCCCCACTACAGTAACTATCATAGGAACCAATGATGAGCCCATACCTCTTAAAGCGCCTACGATAACGTCCATGATACCGCATGTAAAATACGTAGGAAGAATTATACTCATTCGTTTTAATCCATATGCGATAACTTCATTATCCCCCGGTGTATACAGATTGAGCAGAGAATTGCCGAAGAATAAGCAGACAAAACCAAGAACAATACCTACAATGGTTACTTGTGCACAGCCTGTCAGTATAATTTTTTTCAGTCGATTTATTTTCTTTGCACCTACATTCTGCCCTACAAATGTAAGCATGGATTGATGGAAAGAGTTCATTGCAATATAGGTAAAGCCTTCAACATTTGATGCTGCAGAGTTCCCGGCAATTGCCTGAGAACCGAATCCGTTTATTGAAGATTGTATTAAAACATTGGAAATGGAGAAAAGCGTTCCCTGAAAACCTGCCGGTAACCCGATTTTTAGTATTCTTAAAAGTATGTTTTTGTCTATTTTAATGTTTTTTGGATTTAATTTACAGTCACTGTTCAATCTCATCAGGTGAATCACAATAAGAGTAGCCGAAATATACTGTGATATTATCGTAGCAATTCCTACACCTGCCGCATTGAACTTAAAAATAATAACAAAAACCAGGTTAAGTATAACATTTATTATTCCGGATACAGATAGAAAAATCAAAGGAGTTTTTGTATCGCCCGATGCACGGAGAATGGCAGCACCAAAATTAAAAAGCAATGATGCAGGCATACCGAGAAATATTATTTGCATATATAAGGTTGCTTCGTTAATAATTTCATCAGGTGTGGACATAATCTCAAGCATAAACTTTGATAAGAACAGACCAAGAATTGTCAGAAAAACTCCGCTTAATAAAGAAATTCCCACTGATGTATGTACAGATTTGCTGACGGCATTTGAATTTTTTGCGCCGGTAAAGTGTGCAACACAAACGCTTGTTCCGCTTGAAAGTCCTATAAATAAGTTGGTGAATAAATTGATAAGAGAACCTGTCGCACCAACCGCCGCTAATGAATTACTGCCGGCATATCGTCCAACAACGATTACATCCGCAGCATTATATAAAAGCTGTAAAACACCTGTTAATATTATGGGAAATGAAAATATTAGCATATTTGTAAATACATTTCCCTCAAGTATACGAGAATTTTTATTCATGACAAAGTCCTTTCAGTGTATTGGATAAATATTATCAAAGCATACATATTCTACAACTTTTATCTGTTTTTGTCAATAGTAATATATACATTAATTTGCAGTAAACAGTTTATATTTTATATTAAAAAAATTTTTTTTTAATTATACTTGACAAAATTATTATTTACTATATAATACTATTGAATAAAATACAGATGGAGTGAGGACAGTGGGGGAAAGTAAAAATATAAACAAAAATAATGTTAACAAAATACCTGACTATGAGTTTTTGTTTCAGGAAGATATGGAGTGTGAAACAGATAAAAAGGTGAGCAGAATACCGAAAAGACTTTTAAAAGAAAATATATTTAAAATATTTGTTTCAACGGTATTGTATATTGTAAAAGCATCACCCATATGGGCAGTGCCTCTTGTAACTGCCGAAATTATAAATATTGTTACAAATCCTGATGAATTCACTTTGCATAAAATGTTGTTATACGGAATTATTTTGATTATACTGTTGATACAGAATATTCCTACTCATGTATTATATTCTCGTTTTACCGATCGCATGTTAAGAACAATTGGGGCGGGGCTTAGAAATACCTTAATAAAAAAATTACAGCATTTATCCATTACCTATCACAAAGAAATAGAATCGGGAAAAATACAATCAAAATTTTTGAGGGATATAGAGGCAATAGAATTTTTAAATACACATTTTATGAAAAGCGTTATACCGAGTCTTATGAATATTGTAATTTCCATCATTATTGCCGCATCAAAAAGCGGAATTGTTACATTGTTTTTTGTGATAGTAATACCTATAAACGTGGCAGTTGTTTATATGTTTAGAAATACAATGTCAAAATCAAACAGAAGATTCAGAAAGGAAACAGAAAATATTTCGGCAAAAGTTTCAAATATGCTTGATATGATACCTGTTACAAAGGCTCACGGTCTTGAAAATGAAGAAATTGCGGCACTTGAAGAAAATATAAGAACGCTGAGAGAAAAGGGGCTTATTCTTGATAAAGTGAATGCATATTTCGGATCTGTATCATGGGTAATAAGTCAGATAATGAGTGCAATGTGTCTTTTTTTTACTGGCTATCTTGCTCTTAAAGGGAAAATTCAGGTTGGAGATGTTGTTTTATATCAAAATTACTTTAACAGCATTTCAGGAAATATACAAGCATTAATAAATATATATCCCGAACTTACAAAGGGTATGGAATCAATTCGTTCTGTATCGGAAATTGTATTGTCAAATGATACCGAGGACAACAAAAATAAAATAAAGTTAAGATATGTTCATGGCAGCGTTGAATTTAATCATGTAAATTATCGTTATCCCGATGCTAAAGAAGATGTAATAAAGGATGTATCCTTTTGTATAGAACCGGGAGAATGTGTGGCCTTTGTCGGAGCTTCAGGATCCGGAAAATCAACAATTATGAATATGATAATCGGATTTTTAAAACCCACGTCCGGCGAACTTAAAATAGACGGAAAATCTATTGATATGCTTAATTTAAGTGATTACAGGCATTTTATTTCCGTTGTACCGCAAAACAGTATTCTTTTTACGGGGACAGTAAGAGAAAATATAACATATGGACTCTCGAAGGTTTCTGAAGATAAACTAAATGAGGTTGTTGAACTTGCAAATATTAATGAATTTCTTGATGAGCTGCCCAATGGCCTTGATACAATGATAGGAGAGGGCGGAGGAAAACTTTCAGGAGGACAAAAACAAAGAATATCAATTGCACGTGCATTGATACGAGACCCAAAAATACTTATACTTGATGAAGCAACATCAGCACTTGATAATATATCGGAATATCATGTACAAAAGGCAATTTCACATCTTATAAAGGGAAGAACAACATTTATTGTGGCACACCGATTGTCAACAATCAGAGATGCCGACAGAATTGTTGTTATGGATAACGGCAGATGCGTTGAAATGGGTACCTATGATGAACTTATGGCAATGAAGGGAAAATTTTATGAACTGAAAACTCTTAATGATATAAATACAAAAGACGATTAATATTTTAATACGGATTGCAATTTGCACTTAGGTTATGTCAGACCGCTCTTTACGGAGCGGTCTGTATTTTTGGGGAATTTGATTACAAAGCATAGAAAATTTATAATATTGCCGCTTTTTTTTAGCAATAGTTTGTCAGCTTTGTTATTTATTTTCGAATTGGTAAAAAAATTTAAAAAAACACTTGATTATTCAGCTAATTTATGGGAAAATATATAATAAGGTTTATTATGCGTTTTATTCGTTTAAAATCTATTATTTGATAAATAATTGGTTTAAGGAGGATGTTATATTTTGAAAAATTCATATACTGCCATTGGCTATGTTGAACCGGGTTCCCTTGCACAAGAAGCAGGTCTTGAAGCCGGAGATAAGCTGTTGAAAATTAACGGTCATGAATTTTATGATATATTGGAATATCGCTTTTTAACATCTGAATATGAGGTTGTATTACTGGTAGAAAAAAAGGACGGAACAATAGAAGAAATTACAATTGAGAATGATTATGAAGACTTGGGAATAGACTTTGAAGAATCGCTTGCGGATAAACCGCAGAGCTGCAGAAACAAATGTATTTTCTGCTTTATAGACCAGCTGCCGAAGGGAATGAGGGAAACGGTTTATTTCAAGGATGACGATACAAGGCTTTCTTTTTTGCAGGGAAATTATGTTACACTTACAAATATGACAGATGATGATATTGATAGGCTGATTAAAATGCGAATATCACCGATTAACATTTCGGTTCATACAACAAACCCTGAATTACGAGTTGAAATGCTTAACAATAAAAATGCGGGGAAATTATATAATATAATGAAACGCTTTGCAGAAAATAAAATTCATATGAATTGTCAGATAGTTTTGTGTATTGATTATAATGACAAGGAAGAGCTTGACAGAACGATAACAGATTTATCCGAATTGTATCCCTATACCGAAAGCGTTTCGGTAGTACCGGTAGGGTTGACTGCGTACAGAGAAAATTTGTGCAGTTTAAAAGCATTTGATAAAGAAAGCTCGAAAAAAGTAATACAGCAAGTGGAAAACTGGCAGAACAAACTGTTAGATAAAATAGGAACAAGATTTGTATATCCGGCAGATGAATTTTATATAAATGCAGGTATAAAAATACCTGATGCCGACACATATGAAGGATTCCCTCAGCTTGAAAACGGAGTGGGACTCATTGCAAGCATGAAGGAAGAATTTGAGATGGGAATAAAACATTTGAAAACCTGTAAAATTAACAGGGAGGTGTCAGTTGCAACGGGTGAAATATCATATGATTTTATAAAAAAATTATGTACACTGCTTGAAGAAAAGATAAGCGGATTAACAATCAATGTATATCCTATAAAGAATAACTTTTTCGGCGGCGGTGTTTCTGTGTCGGGACTTGTTGTGGGGACGGATATTTATACTCAGCTAAAGGATAAAACCTTAGGCAGTAAGCTGCTGATTCCTTCAAGTATGCTAAAAGCGGATGAAAATATTTTTCTTGATGATATGACATTGGAAGAATTAAGCGAGAAACTGGAAATTGAAATAACGCCGGTTAATAATGACGGTTTTGAATTTATCGAAAGTATTTCCGGATTGGAAATAGATTTTGATTTATTATAAAAGCCAAATATTACATGAAAGGAAAAAAAGATGAAACCAACAGTTGCAATTGTGGGAAGACCAAATGTGGGTAAATCCACATTATTTAATAAAATAACAGGTCAGAGGATAAGTATAGTTGAGGATATTCCGGGAATTACGCGTGACAGGATTTATGCCGACGCTTCATGGCTTGACAAACACTTTACTTTAATAGATACCGGAGGAATAGAACCTGCAAGCAAGGATGAAATTTTGTCGCAAATGAGATTACAGGCTCAGATGGCTATTGAAATGGCTGATGTTGTTATATTTATGGTAAATGTTCGTGACGGACTCACGGCAAATGATTCAGATGTGGCTGCAATGCTTTTAAAGGCGAAAAAGAAAATTGTTCTTGCGGTAAATAAAGTAGATAATATAGGAGATCCTCCCTTTGAATTTTATGAATTTTATAATCTCGGCCTGGGTGATCCCATAGCAATAAGCTCCACTCACGGTCTGGGTGTAGGGGACTTGCTGGATGAAGTGACAAAACTTTTTCCTGAAGATGCAGATACATCTGAGGAAGAAGATGAAATAAAGGTTGCGGTAATAGGAAGACCTAATGCAGGTAAATCTTCTTTAATAAATAAAATATTGGGAGAAAACAGACTTATAGTATCCGACATTGCAGGAACTACAAGAGATGCAATAGATTCTCGGTTTGTACGCGGAGAGGATAAATTTCTTATTATAGATACAGCAGGAATGAGAAAAAGAGGTAAAATTGACGAAATTGTTGAAAGATACAGCGTTATACGTTCTCTTGCGGCTGTTGACAGAAGTGATGTGTGCATTATAATGATAGATGCAAATGAAGGTATTACCGAGCAGGATACAAAAATTGCCGGATATGCTCATGAACAGGGCAAAGCTTGTATTATAACGGTAAATAAATGGGATGCGGTTGAGAATAAAAGCGACAGGACAATGAAGGAATTTACCGATCGTATCAGAGAAGAGTTTGCGTATATGTCATATGCATCAATTATGTTCATATCTGCAAAAACAGGTCAGAGGCTTGACAAACTTCTTGATGAGGTAATAGCAGTAAATGAACAGCATAAACGAAGAATTACAACCGGAATGTTAAATGATATGCTGAATGAGGCAATGGCAAAACAGCAGCCTCCTTCAGATAAAGGAAAAAGATTGAAAATATATTACGGAACTCAGGTATCTGTTGCTCCTCCTACCTTTATTTTGTTTTGTAATTCAGCTGACTTGTTTCACTACTCATATTTAAGGTATATTGAAAATCAGATGAGAGCAACATTTGGATTTGAAGGAACGCCTATTAAATTTATAGTCAGAGAAAAAGGGAAGAAGGAACTTAACTGAACCCGGGATAAATGAGATAATATTTTTGAAAGGATTTGTGATATTATGTTATATATTATAGCAATACTTACGGCTATAATTGCATACCTGATAGGAAGTGTATCGGGTGCAATACTTATATCAAAAAGGGTAGACGGAGATGACATAAGAACAAAGGGATCAAAAAATGCAGGAACAACAAATATGCTGAGAATTTACGGCAAGAAAGCGGCTGTATTTACACTTTTGATTGATGTATTAAAGGGTGTTATTGCTGTTTTAATAGGAATTGCTGTTGATTATTTTGTTGCTGATTTTTTGATGGTAAGCAATTTGATGCTAGCAGACTCACAAGGTGGTTTTTTGATAGGAAATATAAGATATATAGCCTCAATTTTTGTAATGCTCGGACATGATTTCCCGATTTATTTCGGATTTAAAGGCGGAAAGGGTGTTGCAACCGGTCTTGGAGCGGTTCTTGCAATTGACTACAAAGTGGCGCTGATAGTTTTGGTTGCCGCACTTTTAATTATGGTTATTACGAGATATGTATCATTGGGTTCAGTTGCTGCTGCAGTGATTTATCCTTGTGTTGCTGCGGCATTCATGGCCGGCAGCGGCGAATTTAACGCAGTATATCTTATATGTGCTGTTATACTTGCTGTTTTGATAATTGCAAAACATCATACAAATATACAAAGACTTTTAAACGGTACGGAAAATAAGCTGTTCAGTAAAAAAGATAAGTCATAAAACGTATATAAAACCAGTTATATATTTTAATGTAAAATATGTTTCTCAAGGAAAGGAGCCGGCAATATGAAGATGGGAGTTATAGGTGCAGGAAGCTTCGGTATAGCAATATCATCACTTTTAGGTAAAAAAGGATATGATGTGACATTGTGGTGCTTTTTGGCGGAAGAAGCTGAAATGCTGCAAAAAGACAGAGAAAATAAAGAACTGCTAAAAGGAGTTTTGCTGCCTGAAAACATTAAATGCACAAACAATATGAGCGAAGCGGTAAAAGGAGCAGAATTGATCGTAACCGTTGTACCGAGCTTTGCAACAAGAGAAACAGCAAAGAAATTGGCACCTTTGATAGAACAAAATCAAATTATGGTAAATCTTTCAAAGGGGCTTGAAAATGATACGCTGATGCGTTTGTCGCAGGTGTATGAAGAAGAAATACCGCAGGCAAGAATTGCGGTTATGAGCGGTCCGTCCCATGCTGAGGAGGTAGGGCTGGGATTGCCTACAACAAATGTTGTTGCATCAAAACATGAAGGTGTGGCGGAATTTATACAGGATGTGTTTATGGATAAAACATTCAGGGTGTATTTATCTGATGATCCTGTGGGAGTTGAACTTGGCGGAGCGTTAAAGAATGTTATAGCGTTATGTGCCGGCATGAGTGACGGACTGGGATTCGGAGATAACGCAAAGGCTGCATTGATGACAAGAGGAATTGCTGAAATAAAAAGAGTAGGTGTTGCAATGGGTGCAAAAACAGAGACCTTTGCAGGATTGTCAGGAATAGGAGATTTAATTGTGACTTGTACAAGTATGCATTCAAGAAATCGCCGGTGTGGAATATTGTTGGGAAAAGGAATGAAACTGGAAGATGCTATGGCAGAAGTACACATGGTTGTGGAAGGAGTATATACCGCGAGAGCCGCATATGAACTGTCAAAGAGGTATAATGTGTCAATGCCTATAGTAAATGAAGCATATAAAATTTTATTTGAAAACAAAAATGCAAGAGATGCAGTGGCCGATCTTATGACGCGTGATAAAACAGCAGAACATCTGTAATAATTATTTAATGACTGCTGAACAATTATGAAACGCAGCCGCATGGCGGCTTACAAGCGTTTCAGAATTGTTTAGGTGCAAGGGTTTTGTGCATTTTTGCAAAAAACCTTGCACCGTGAA
>CASFSH010000181.1 GCA_949297205.1 uncultured Bacillota bacterium
CATGTTTTTTATTTTAAAATAATTTAACAAATACCTATAAAAACAACAAATCAATAAAAAGCTATTGCAAAAATAAAAACGGTAATCATTTAAGATTACCGCTTATCTGGCTGCGGAAGAAGGATTCGAACCCTCACAGAATGAGTCAGAGTCATTAGTGCTACCTTTACACTATTCCGCCATAGTAACATTTGCGAGTTAGTGGTGCGAGGGACGAGACTTGAACTCGCAAGGTATGAACCACACGCCCCTCAAACGTGCGCGTCTGCCGATTCCGCCACCCTCGCATATGCACATTATTATACCATGTTATTCACAAGTTGTCAAGTATTTTTTTATAAATACATTCGAAATTTTTATTTATACAGCTGTTGGACGGAATATTTTTATTATGAGGAAATTTCCACTGGGAAATTTCCTCGGCTTTCTTTATGTTATTATACTCAAATCAAACTGTTCAAATATCCTGTCATAATATTTTTTTCAGTTCTTCCGTCAGGTGCTTTGCAACGGTTATATGTCCGTCACGAAGCGGATGCAGAGGTTCCAAAGGAATCCATCCGGAAGAATCCACAAAGTATATGCTGTCATTGTTTTCCTTGTTGTACTTTTCTATCATAGCCTTTAATTCATCAACGTATACAATACAAAATGCGCTTAATACGACTATTTTTGACTGCGGATTTTTCTTTCTGACAACGTCCAGTAAATTTTTATATTCGGCAATATATGTATCCGGCGACGCACCCCTGTCATTGGCACCGTGATTTATAACTATAATATCCGAACTCTGCGCCTTTGCCTCCGAGCCCTCAAAGTTATACGGATAGGATACCGACGCTTTCGGCACAGAACCGCATCCGCCCTTTGTAACACCAACCGCACCGTAGCCCATAATTACCGGCTTCATTCCCAGTGCCGTTGCCGTAAGATATGCATATGTAGCGGTCGAATCATCCTGATAAGGACGGTTAAACTGTTCGAATTCATTAAATTTTCTGAATTCGTCTATCAATACCCCTTCAGTTATGGAATCTCCTATAAATTCAATTATCCTGCGGCTATCCTCAGGAAGAGTTCCTTCCCCATCAGCTTCAGCACCTATGAAATTAATTTTTCCGATAAGAGGATGGTACCATCTATGCTGAATTTCCACTCCGCTTTTGTATATTATTTTTACGTAATGTTCTTTGTCCCCCTCTGCTTCTATTCTTATTGCACGGTCTACAGAAACCTCGATTTTTGCTCCGTTATCCACGCTAATCCACAAATGAGGTACAGGGTTCATGTTCATTGATACATCAAAAAACAAAACAGCATAATCACCTTTAAATGCCAGCTCTATCATACCCCCCGGAGCGGTTGTTATGGCATTTTTTTCTGTTATTTCCCATCTTCCCGTATATCGTACGGCATTGCTTTCAGTATATATATACATTGTACTTTAACTCCTTTAAACTGATTTTTTGTAAAATATAAGTCCTCTTATCTACAGAACATTATAAATTTTCCTTATCTTCTTCAAGTTTTATTTTATATGATAACGTCATTAGACTGTCCGACATATGAACATTTTCAACAGAAATATGTTTTGAGGTTTTTATTTCAGCGGAAGAAAAATTGAGCAGACCTCTGATTCCGTATTCCGCAAGTTTTTCCGACAGTTCGCTGACCTCACTTTTCGGCAGCGCAAGTATTGCAATGGATATATTATATTTTTTTATATATTTTTCCATTTCATTAATATGAAAAACAGGTTTCCCGTTTATTTTTGTCCCAATCTTTTTTTCATCCACATCAAACAATGCGGTAATCTGAAATCCTCTTTTTTCAAAACTTGCATGATTTGCCAATGCCATTCCCAAATGTCCGGCACCTATTATAATCGCTTTATATCCGTTTTTCAGTCCAAGAATCTGTGCAATTTCATTATGCAGATATTCGGCGTTATATCCGTATCCCTGCTGACCGAATCCACCGAAATAATTAAAATCCTGTCTTATCTGAGATGCGGTAACATTCATTTTTTCACTGAGTTTGCCTGACGAAATCCTTGTTATACCCTGGTCAAGACATTCACCAAGATAACGATAATACCTCGGCAGACGTTTTATAACAACCTCAGGTACATTTTTATCTTTATAGTTCAATTGTTTCCAATCCCTTTCAAACTCTATTTATAATTTTCTTACTTAATTAATTATTATATATTATTTCGTTCTGAAAGTCAATTATGTAAATTAATGTATTTTAAATAACGCAAAACAACGGATAATTATTTACTTTGAATAAAATCCCTTAAATTCAAGCCAGTTTTTCATAAGTCCGGGCCATTGGGAAACGTGTTTGTTATCAGGTGCAAGTCCCAATCCGTGATGTCCCTCAGGGAATACATGAAGTTCAAATTTAATATTAAGTTCTCTTAACTTTTCCCCATATCTTAAACTGTTGCACACATTTACCGCCGCATCATCCGAAGTATGCCATATAAACGCTTCGGGGGTTTTTTCGTCTGCAATATTTATCGGGTCAACCTCAGGGGCAAGATGAATATTGTCATCACCCAATAAATTGCGTATTGAACCCACATGACATATTGCAAGACTGCTCATCTGTATTACAGGATATGCAAGTATCTGAAGATTCGGAATATAGTTTTGCTTATCTACGTCGTCTGTATTTTCAAAGTCAATTTCCTTTCTGTATGTTGAAACAAGTGCGGCAAGATGTCCTCCGGCAGATGAACCCATAACAGCAACTTTTTCCGGATTTATCCCGAATTTGTCAGCATTGTATCTTACATACCGCACAGCACGCCTTGCATCAAGCAATTCTATGGGAAATCTGTGAGGGCTGACTCTGTATTGAAGTACAAAGGCATCCATTCCTATGGAATTAAAATACAGCGCATATCCCTGTCCCTCATGAGGTGCTCTTGCACCGTATCCGCCTCCGGGGCATATTACAACTGTTGAGTCGGTTTTTTTATCAGCCGCCTTATAATATTCCAAAACGGGCTCTGTCTCACACATGCCAGGTGTTTTTTCCCACATTTTTAACATTTCCATAATAATTTTCCTTTCTGTATCTTTTTTATTTTCTATATAATTTCGTCTATACCTGTAAGATATTTTCTGCACAGTTCTTTTACCGCCTCTATGTCCTTTTCTGATGCAATTGAAACAGGTGAATGAAGGTATCTGCAAGGCACCGAAACAGAGGCGGTCTTTATTCCAGCCAGCGATTTATGAATTGCTCCGGCGTCATTCCCTCCCGAAACAAGACTTTTATACTGTACCTTTATACCGTTTTTTTCTGCCGTATTATACAGCCATTGGGAAAAATCCTTAGGTACAATTGTCGACCTGTCCATAATACTTACCGCCGCACCGTAATTCATGCGTGTTACGTATTCGTGTTCCTTTGCTCCCGGAACATCCGAACAGGTAGTGGATTCAACCACCAATGCTATATCCGGATTAATTCGGTTTGCAACAATCTGTGCGCCTCTTAATCCCACTTCCTCCTGTACGCAGAAGCAGAACCATGTATCATAAGGCAATTCTTCCTTTATCAGCTCACACAAAATACAGCATCCTGCCCTGTCATCAATGGCTTTTGCTTTTATTGAGGACTCTCCCAGCTTTTCATATTCGGTATCAAATGCGGCATAATCACCTAACTTTACATATTTTCTTGCATCATCCGCATCCTTTGCACCTATATCAATAAACAAATCACTTTCCTTGGGTACTTTTTCCCTTTCTGATTTTGTTGTAAGGTGTATGGCTTTAAGTCCGATTATACCTTTAACTTTATCTTTTCCTATTCTCACCTTTTTTGAGATAATAACTCTTGTATCAATTCCGCCCACCGACTGAAATTCCAGATACCCATCTTTATTTATTCCGCTTATTATAAAACCCACTTCATCCATATGGCATGAAATCATAACGGTTTTTTTACTGCTCTTTCCGCATTTTTTCAGCATCAGATTGCCCATGGTATCACAGATAATCTCATCGGCATAATCTTTTGCATATTCCTTTATTATCTCTCTTACCTCTTTTTCGTTTCCGCTTACTCCGTCTGCGTTACACAATTTTTCTAATAACATAGCCAATCCTCCGAAAATTCGTCGGATTCCTTTACAAACCGCTCTGTCAGTGACACGGTCGCTTCAAAATCCTTTAAATTCATTGTTTCCACACAGGTATGCATATATTTCAGAGGTATTGACAAGAGCGCAGTAGGTACTCCTGTTTTTGTAATCTGAATTGCCCATGCGTCTGTTCCGGTATTGCCGCTTTCCACCTCTGTATTTGTCTTTATGTCATATTTTTTTGATATTTCAAAAAGTTTATCCGCTATTTTAGGATGAATGTTTGGGCCTATTGTGATTACCGTTCCCGTTCCCGCTTCAAAGGCTTCCTTTGAATTGTCGGGGGTTACTGCGTGACATACGTCAATAGCTATCGCCATATCCGGATTTACCGAAAATGCGGAAACCTTTGCACCTCTCAATCCTACCTCCTCCTGTGTGGAAATAGATGCGTATAAATCAGCGTCAATTTTGTCAACGCGTCTGAATACCTCAAGAATTGCCGCAACCCCCGCCCTGTCATCAAGGGTTTTTCCGCTGTAATTATTGTTTTTCAGCATACCCACCGACTGCGCCATAGTCACCGAATCCCCGACAGATACCAGCTCTTTTACTTTTTCCGCACTAAGTCCCGTATCAATGGTCATATCCTTTATTTTTACGCTTTTATCCGCTTCTCCGGCTGACTGCAAGTGAGGGGGTTTTGCACCTATAACTCCTTTTATATCCTTTTTACCGTGTATAATAACCTCACAGGAAGGCAAAATCCTGCTGTCTACACCGCCTATGTTTACAAAAGATATAAATCCGTTTTCATCAATGCCCGACACCATAAGCCCTATTTCGTCCATATGTGCCTCAAGCATGATTTTTTTATTTGATTTTTTTCCCTTTTTATATACGATAACATTTCCCAAATTATCTATTTGTGTGCTGTCGCAATACGGTTCAAACATTTTTGCTATTTTTTCGTTTATCCTGTATTCAAACCCTGAAATACCCCGCATATTACTCAGCTCTTCAATTATTTTTTCCAAATTATCATCTCCCGTAAAAACCGTTTTGGTCTTCAACTTATAACTCATTAACCAGTTTCTTAAACAGATTTCCTCTTTCTTCAAAGTTACTGAACATATCAAAGCTTGTGCTTGCAGGGGATAACAAAACAATATCTCCCTTTTTTGCATTTTGCTGTGCAAGGCTTACCGCCTCTTTATATTCCTTTGCGTGAAGTATTTTAACACAAGGCTCTATATTCAGTTTTTTATATGCATTGTTTACTGCGTCTTCTATTACACCGGCTGTTGCACCTATCAATATAAGTGTTTTTACTCCGTTGATTATGGGTTCTCCTATATCGTCATAGGGAATACCTTTATCCTTTCCCCCGGAAATCATAATAACTTTATCTTTAAATACCTTTAATGTATTTATTGTCCTGTTGGGACTTGAATCAATGGAGCTGTTATAATATCTTACACCGTCTTTTTCTCTCACCAATTCAATTCTGTGTTCCACACCGCCGAAAGTTTTTGCAATTTCATTTATTGTTTCCACGCTCACAAGGTCATGCACCGCAGCTATTGCTGCCATGTAATTTTCCACATTATGCATACCGGGAATTTTTATATCGCTGATTTTTAAAATTTTCTCACTACCGTAGCATATTGTATCATTTTCTATATATACCAATGCGTCATTTTTTGAAGAAAAGCATCTGTACTCACCCTTTGCTTCTTCTCCGATTTTGCGTGTAACATCGTTTCCCGAATTTGCAACAAGTATATTTTTTTCGGTTTGGTATTTCATAATATTTTTCTTTGCGTCTATATACTCTTCATAGTCTTTATGCATATCCAGATGATTCGGAGATATATTTGTAATTACCGCAATTTCCGGAGATTTTCTCATTGTATGCAGCTGAAAGCTTGAAAGTTCAAGTACAACATAATCTTGACGATTCATCTTTTTTGTATCGGTAAGGAGAGGATTTCCTATATTCCCTCCGAGCCATGTTTTATATCCCTGTTTTTCAAGCATTTTATATATTAACGTAGTGGTGGTGGTTTTTCCGTCACTGCCTGTTATCCCTATAATATGGGCAGGGCAAACATCAAAGAAAACTTCCATTTCCGAGGTTACAATACTTCCGTTTTTTCTTGCCTCATTAAGTTCGGGAATATCATATCTCATACCGGGAGTTTTAAATATAATCTGTGCGTCAATTCCCTCAAGATAATTATCTCCCAGCACCAAATTTACTCCCAAAGCTTTTAAATCATTATAGGTATCTCCCAATTTTTCTGCCGTTCTTTTGTCACGCGCGGTTACCTCCGCCCCCAAACGTACAAGATATTTTATCAGCGGCAGATTGCTTATTCCTATTCCGATAACCGTAACTCTTTTTTTATTCATTTGGGATTCAAATTCTTTTAATTTTTTATTTTCCATTATATAACCAATCCTTTCCGCATAAAAATTACGGTATTATAACCCAAACGCAGGTTGCAATTTTTATTTCTTGCAAGCAAAGCAGAAGCATTGCTCCGATTTTAATTATTTAGTTCAGATATTATTTACAAAGGCTGTTAAAAGTTCAATACAGCTGTTTAAGTCTTTTTTTGAAACCATTTCGGATGGTGAATGGATATATCGGGTGGGGATTGAAATACCTCCCGTTTTTACTCCGGTGCCTGAAAGGGATATTGCCCCTGCGTCGGTACCTCCGTCATTCATTATTTCAAGCTGATAAGAAATATTGTTTTTCTTTGCCGTTTCAATAAGCACACTTCTTATATATGAATCACATAAAATTGATCTGTCCATAACTTTAATTGCTGCGCCATTACCGAGTTTTACCTCCATCTTTATACCCTCCGGAGTATCTCCCGTATCGGTCACATCAATTGCAAGAGCATAATCGGGCGCGATGGAATAGGCGGCAGTCTTAGCACCTCTTAAGCCTACTTCCTCCTGTGATGTAAACACAAAGTACAAATCGTTTTCGGTATTTATTCTTTTCATTGCCTCAAGCATAACATAGCAGCCGGCACGATTATCAAGGGCTTTTGATATTACCGTATCGCCGCTGTCGATAAACTCGCCGCAAAATACAGCCATATCTCCTGTTTTTACCTTTTCCGACGCTTCTTCACGATTTTTTGCACCTATATCTATATACATTTTTGCAATTTTTCTGTCCTTGTTATCCTCTTCACTTCCGATAACTCCCACAACGCCGTTTTCAAAAACAACACGTCTTGCAATAAGATCTTTATTATTTAATCCTCCTACCGGTGAAAAACGTATAAATCCGTTTTCATCCGTCACCGTTGCAATTACGCCTATCTCATCCATATGTGCCGCAACCATTACTTTTTTACCATTGCCCTTTTTATGCACAATAAGATTTCCCAGAACATCTGTTTTTATATCCTCTGTTATATCCTTTGCATATTTAATTATTGTATCTCTGATTTTTTCTTCACGGCCCGACGGCCCGTATTCAGATGCAAGTATTTTCAAAAGTTCCATATTACCGCTCCGTTCCGCCGTTATTAAAACGGCAACATACATTTAATTTTAAATAATAAGCAAAAATATTTTTATTATTCGGAATTGCGCTTTGAAAATATTGCTTATAACATCATATTCCCATACCCAAAACACAAACTCCTTTTATACTATACCCATTATTTCATAAAATTTACATATCTATATAATTATACCACTTACCATGCAATAAATCAATCGAAAATTAACAATAAATTTGCCTGGGCTGTATTTTTATTATTACTTTTCAATATTTCCTTTACAAAATTTTCGGTCAATGTTATAATACAACTGAAATTGATTTAAAAATCATATGTGAGGTAACCTATCCATGAATGAAGAATTTCTTATATTTATTCCCCCTGATGATGAAAACGACATTTTCTGTCTTACCCTTACAGGTATTACATATAAAAATCCCGATTATTGTGTTACAAGAAAAAAATCAAAGCTGTTAACTCTTGAATATATTATTGCGGGTGAGGGAACAGTATTTTGCGATAAAGATAAATATCATGTGGAAAAAGGGGATATGTATATGCTTATGCCCGGTTCGGATCATTATTATTTTTCCGATCCTCAGAATCCCATGGAAAAAATATGGATAAATGCACATGGAACACTTATAGAAAATCTTACACGTATTTACGGCATACATTCAAAAGTCAAATTTGAAAATACCAACGGATATAACCTTTTAAAAAAGGCTGTTGACATATGCTGTAATCATACTTTAACCGCCCGGGAAATGAACAGCCGAGTTTCCATAATATTCCATGAACTGGTAATTTTAATGAGCCAAAATATGAGACAAAACGACGGTATCAGCACTGAAGCCGATACTCTCAGAAATTATCTCAATATGCACATAAATGAAAACGTATCAATTAAAGAATTGTCAGAGCTTATTTTTCGCAGTGAATCGCAGACCATAAGAATTTTTAAAAAATATTTTAACGATACCCCCTATGAATACCTTATGAAAAATAAAATTAACCGTGCGAAAACTCTTTTAAAAAATACAAATATGAGGGTAAAGGATATTGCATTCAGTCTTGGTTTTTGTGATGAACACTATTTTTCAAGTATTTTTAAAAAACGTACGTCAATGACGCCGAAAGAATATAAACAGAATTTCCATGATTAACATTTACATTTTCTTATATGGGATAAAGGAAATTCGGTTAAATAAATTTACTGTAACAAAAGTGCGGAGAATTATCATATTAAATCTCCGCACCATATTATTTAAACACAATTTTACCCGTCAATCAGCTGTTTTGCCTTTAACACAGCGACAACAGTTTTTGCATCGCATATTCTATTTGAAAGAACCATATCATAAGCTTTGTCAAGCTTTACACTGATAACTTCCAGAAATTCACCGGAATCAAGTTTTTGCTCCTTTTTAATAAGATCGGTTGCCATATATATGTGAATTATTTCAGAACAATATGCAGGGGTGGGATAAATTTTTCCCAGATCGGTTATTGTTCCGGCAGCATACCCCGTTTCTTCCAAAAGTTCACGTTCACAGCATTTTTTAGGGTCTTCATTTTTCTCAAGCTTTCCGGCAGGAATTTCCAAAACCTCCCGTTCTACACCCTTTCTGTACTGACGAACAAGCAAGATATTCCTGTCGTCATCAACGGCAATTATTCCGGCGCCTCCATGATGTGTCACAACCTCTCTTGATGCCTCGGAATTATCGGGAAGCTTAACCGTATCTTTTTTTACCGTAAAAATTTTCCCTTTAAATATTTCTTCCGAACTAATTGTTTTTTCCTCAAATTTCATGTTTCAACCACTTTTCACCTTTATATTGTTTTACTCGTAATCGCTCATATTTATTCTGTTAAGATAAACCTCACGGGGCTTTGATCCGTTTGCACCGCTGATTAATTCCCTTGCCTCCATCTGATCGATTATTCTTCCTGCCCTTGCATAACCAACCTTTAAACGTCTTTGTATCATTGCCGTTGAAATCTGTCCCAGTTCAACCGCAAGTTCAATTGCCTGCGGTAATAATTCATCTGCGTCATCATCGTCCTTTGACTCCTCAGAGCTTACATCTCCCGAAGATACTCTGTCAATGTGTTCCGCAAGATCCTGTGAATAATGGGTCACTTCACTGTTCTCTTTTATAAACGTAACAATGTTTTCAATTTCCGAATCGGATACAAACGCTCCCTGCACTCTCAATGCATTGCTGAGCCCGGTGGGATGATACAGCATATCTCCCTTACCAAGCAATTTTTCCGCTCCGCCTTTATCAAGTATTGTACGGCTGTCTACCTGACTTGACACCGCAAAGGCTATACGTGACGGCACATTTGCCTTTATAAGACCTGTAATAACATCAACCGACGGTCTTTGCGTTGCAATAATAAGATGAATACCGGCAGCACGGGCAAGCTGTGCCAGACGGCATACATAATCCTCAACTTCCTTTGCCGCAACCATCATAAGATCTGCAAGCTCGTCTATTATAATAACAATCTGCGCAAGAGTTTTTTCACCCCGTTTAGTCATTAGTTCATTATAGCTCGAAAGATTACGTGATCCCGTTTCCGCAAACAATCCGTATCTTCTCATCATTTCACCTACCGCCCAGTTAAGCGCTCCTGCCGCACGTTTCGGATCGGTTACAACAGGTATAAGCAAATGCGGTATACCGTTATATACTCCCAATTCAACCACCTTCGGGTCAACCATAATCAATTTTACCTCATCGGGGGTTGCTTTATACAATATACTTGTAATAATGGTATTTATACAAACCGATTTACCCGAACCGGTAGAACCGGCAATTAAAACATGAGGCATTTTTGCAATGTCCCCCACAACAACATTACCGCCTATATCTTTACCTAAAGCGACGGTCAGTTTTGACGATGCATCTCTGAATTTTGTGCTCTCAAGCAATTCTCTTACCGATACTGTATTAACCGCCGCATTGGGGACTTCGATTCCCACCGCCGCTTTTCCCGGAACAGGCGCAACAAGAACCGTAGGCACTGCCAGATTCAATGCTATATCCTCCGCAAGTCCCGTTATTTTTGACAATTTTATTCCTGTATGCGGCTGTATTTCATAACGCGTAACGGTAGGTCCCTGCGTTACCTGAATAAGCTTCGCCTCAACTCCGAAGTTCTTTAAAATTTCCATAAGCTTATTTGCCGTTTCCTGCATTTCACGGCGTTTATCCAAAGATGTTGCCTGAGGCTTTTTCAAAAGATTTATGGGAGGGAACACGTACTCTTTCTGTTCAGCCTCTATTGACTGCTCAATTTCACCCTTTATCTGATTTTTTTCTTCTTCGGATACATTTTCTGCCTTCTCTTTTTTTGCAGGCTGATTTTTATTTGTATCATCAGCCCCGTCATCATGTACTGCTTCGGTTTCGGTAGCGGGATCGGAATTTAACTCTGCTTCCACATCATTAAGAGTTCCTCCCATTGAAATATCTTCTTCAATTTCTTCTTCCGTTTCCTGTTCTTTCTTTGAGTTTTGTTTTTTATTCTTCACGTCATCATCATCAAGAGGAATATCGGGATTAAACAATATTTCATCAATACGTATCTGCAAATCTTCTTTGGATACCGGAGAAACATTTTCTTTCTTTTCGGCTTTAACTTTAGTTGTTTTTTTATTTTCGGTTTTTTCATCGTCCCCAATACTGAAATCTATGTTTTTATTTGATTTTTTCCTCTGTTCTATTCTTCCCGACGTTAATTTTTCGGCTGCTTTTCTTCCTCTTTCCTGAGATTCCTCATAATCCACTTCATTAAATTCGTTTCTCATACTGAATAAGCCCGATACAAAACTCGATACCATGCTTACCAATGATATTTTTGTAATTACACTTAACGTTACAATAAGTGCAAAAATAAATATAATTATTGAAGCGGCTTTCCCTACCAACGCATAAAATATATTTGCAAGAACTCCTCCCAGCAATCCTCCGCCTATCAATGACTCACCATAGGATATTAATGCGGAATAATCCAGTTTTCCGTCATTTATCAGCTGATACAATCCGCTTACCAGTACAGATGCTGCCAAAGAAAGAACAATCTTGACGCCGAGTTTCTGTGTACTTTTTACCTTTGTTACGTATATTGCCAGTCCGATAAATATAACGGGCAGTAAATATGCACTTATTGAAAAAAGTGCCAGCAAAAAGCTTCGTAATATTCCGGACAGAACTCCTGATCCGCCTATGTACATAAACAATCCCGTAAGTATACCTGCCAGTGCAAGTATTCCTGCAGCTACAGAATAATGAATACCGGATTTCTTTGATTTTGCTCCCGGTTTTCTCTTTGCGGGTTTTTTCCTTTTTGTGGCCATAACCTTTTACATACCTTTCTTAATTATATAATATATTATTGTATCACAAAACAAAGTAAATTTCCATACCTTTATTCCCAAATGTGATAAAATTGTAATATGACAGCATTATTTTTTTATCTTGCGGCAGGATTCCATTACATAATCCTCAAGGGCTTCCCAATCTCCTATCTCCCCGTTTTTTATGGAAAGATCAATTTCTGCCACCTTTATTACACGGTCAGTTAAGAAATCCTCTCCGAATATTTTTGCACCGTTTATATATTTTTTTACAACAAAGGGTGCTGCCCCTATTTTTGCGGCTATATCATTATAATTTTCACCGTTCTGCAGCATAAGCAGGGTTCTGAGCATTTTATCAAAGGAAGAAAACAACAAATACAGCACCTTAAATGCCGGTTCTTTTATTGTTTTTAAATCTTTCAAAACCTCAAGGGCTCCTTCTGTATTATTTGCCATCATGCAGTCTGTAAGTTCAAAAACCCTCACCCCAACCGCCTTGGATACCAATCTGTCAACATCCGATTTTGTTATTTCATTTTCACAGTAGCACAATAATTTATCAAGCTCATTTTTAACATATGACATTCCTTCATCACATAAGCTTACAAAATACTCCGCCACATTTTTATCCATTTTCTTTTTTTCTTTCATGGTCTCACGCAAAACCCATGTTACAATCTCGGCAGGCTGCATATGACAAAATTCCACGTCAAGCCCGTTTTTAACAACTTTTTTATATAGTGTACTGCGCTTGTCCACATTTTCTTCATCAAAAATAAGTATAACATAATCGGGTATGTTGTCAAAGCGTTCAGACCAGTATTTTTTTTCATTCTCGTCCGGCTTATAAAATATACCGCTGTTTTTTATTATTATCACCTTATTTTCACACATAACCGGAAAACTTTCTATGGAATCATCTATTTCCGAAATATCACTTTCCTTTATATCTATGTTAATAAGATTAAAGTCCTCAAAACCGCCGTAATCAATCATTTCGGTCATTTGTTTTAAATATACCTTCTTTAAATAAACTTCCTCACCGTATAAAAGGTATATTCCTTTTAGTTTATTCTCTTTTATCTGTTTTTTCAATTCGGGAAGCTTGCTTGTTTGTTTAGCCATTTAACCGCCATTCTCCTCTCGGTTATCCTTATTCAACACATTTTGACATCAATATCTGTTATCGAATATTCTTGTGGATTTCTTTTCGCTTCTCGGCAATTCTCCTATTGCCACAGGCATAATATTTGCAAGTATTCCTATTTTTGCCTTAAAGCCTTCTCCTATTTTCTTTGCCATTTCCTTTTTATCTGCATGGCTGTCCAATTCAACAAATAATGTGCATATATCCTTGCCGTTCATATGGTCAATCATAAACTGATATTCACTTGACGCCCCGTCGATTCCCGAAAGCATTTCATCAATCTGACTGGGGAATATATTAACTCCTTTAACCTTTACCATATCATCCGTTCTTCCCAGTATAGTATCTATTCTCGGATATTCGGATCCGCACTCACATTTTCCCGGAATTATTCTTGACAAATCATGTGTCCTGTAACGAATAAGCGGCGCACCCTGTTTTTTCAGCGTTGTAATAACAATTTCACCTATCTCGCCGTCAGGCACATTTTTTCCGGTTTTCGGATCTATTATTTCAAGATATATAAAGTCATCCCATATATGCATACCGCACTCACAGTCACAGCTCATGCCTATACCGGGGCCGTATACCTCTGTCAGACCGTAAATATCATAAAGCTTTACACCCAGTTCTGCCGCAATACGTTTACGCATTTTTTCTCCCCATCGTTCAGAGCCTATAACTCCCTTTTTAAGGCATATCTTATCGCCTATTCCTCGTTTTGCAATTTCTTCCGCAAGCAGCAACGCATATGATGAGGTTGCACAAAGGACAGTGGACTTCATATCCATCATCATTTTCAGCTGTTTATCCGTATTTCCGGGGCCCATTGGGATTGCCATTGCACCAAGACGTTCAGCACCAAGCTGAAATCCTATTCCCGCCGTCCACAGTCCGTATCCCGGGGTTATATGTATTCTGTCAAGATTGGTTATTCCCGCCATTTCATAACATCTTGCAAACATCATAGCCCAATCTTCAACATCCTGTTTTGTATAGGGAATAATAACAGGGGTTCCAGTAGTTCCCGAAGAAGAATGTATTCTCACAATTTCTTCATCGCCCACAGCCTGCAGACCTAAAGGATATGCTTCCCTCAAATCACCCTTCCATGTAAAGGGCAGCTTTTCAAAATCCTCCTGGGTATTTATATCATTTACGTCTATCCCTTCTAATTTCCTTTTGTAAAAGCAAT
>CASFSH010000182.1 GCA_949297205.1 uncultured Bacillota bacterium
GCGGCATAAAGTTTATCGCCCTCGGTTTTTTCCTGATTTGCAAATGCGTTGCCGCCATAAATATAATCGTTATATAAATCAATTTTAAGTTTATTTTTTCCTTCTTTTATAAGTTCTGTTATTTCAAATTCAAAGGGGGAGAAGAAGCCTTCATGAATACCTGCGCATGAACCGTTAATATATACATATGCCTTATAGTCAGCACCGAGCAATTTTATAAAATATGCTTTTCCGGTTTTTATTGAATCAATGGTAAATTCGGATTCATAAGTTTTTTTTGCGTAACCTACCGGACCTTCATATTCAGGAATTGTTATTTCTTTTTCACCGTTCAAAATGAATTTTCTGATGTATTGTCTATTATTATATACAGGGATTTCGGGAGCATTGTTTTTTAAAAACGGTTTATAATACTCTCTCATTTCCTTAAGTGCGTCATATAGTTCGGATTTTTCCGACATTTTTTTACGAATGTTAAATGGGGTTAGATCACTTTTATCAAGAGAACACACCTTTTTTTGAAATTCCATGGGTTGAGGGTCGCATAAAAATTCATGTCTTCCTCCGATACCGTTTGCCGCAATATTTGCAAAAACATCATTAGCCATAATCTTTTTCCTTTCGTATTTTATTTAATGTTATAGTAAATTTATGTTATTTTACAATATCATATCCAATATTAATTACATCTCCTGCTCCCATAACAAATACAAGATCATTTTCTTTTAAGTTCTCTTTTAAATAGCTGCATATTTGTGAAAAATCCTCCATGTATACGGCATCTTTTCCGGATTCGGAGATTTGTTTTGCAAGGTTACTTGCTTTTGTCACACCGTCGGGTTTTTCTCTTGCGGCATATATGTGTGTAAATATTAGTTTGTCGGCGCTGTTAAAGCAGGTAAGAAAACTATTCCATAAGGTTTTTGTTCTTGTATAGGTATGAGGCTGAAAAACACACCACATCCTGTTGTATTCAAAAGCCTTTGCAGCATTTAATGTTGCGGCAATTTCGGTTGGATGGTGTGCATAATCTGCAATTACGGCAGCACCGTTACAGGTGCCGAGTTTTTCAAAACGCCTGTGAGTGCCTTTAAAGGTTTCAATACCTTTTGATGCAATGTCTGCATCTATTCCCATTAACTGACATACAGCAATAACAGCAACAGCGTTTAAGATATTATGAAACCCGGGTATATTTAAAGAAATATGTGTTAGAAAACTGTTTTTATACATAACATCAAAATCCGGGTAACCATGTTTTATGTTAATATTCTGAACATAGTAATCGGAATTTGAATCTTTACCGTAATATATAATATTTGAATTTGAATTTTTTAATGTGTCTCTGATATTTTTATCATCGCCGCAGGCAACGACGTATCCATTTGGTTCGGTAAGCTTTGCAAAAGCCGCAAAACTTTCTTTTATCTGTTCTATTCCCGAGAAGAAGTCGAGATGATCCTCCTCGATGTTTGTTATAACGGCAATTTTCGGAAAAAATTTTAAAAAGCTGTTTGTATATTCACAAGCTTCTGTAATAAAACAATCGGAATTACCCGTTTTTATGTTTCCACCGATAATGTCAAGTTCTCCTCCGATGCTTACTGTAGGATCTTTATCAGCATATATTAATGCGTGAGCAAGCATTCCTGTTGTTGTGGTTTTACCGTGTGTTCCGGAAATACCAACAGCATTTTTATACATTTTCATAATTGCACCCAGACATTCAGCTCTGTCAATCATTTCAATATTATTTTCCATTGCCGCCTGTATTTCGGGATTATCCTGGTGAACAGCAGCAGTGTATACAATCAAATCAGCACCCTGAATATGTTTTTCATCATGTCCTTCGTATATTATCGCACCCTGTTTTTCAAGGTTGGCTGTTATGTGAGTTTTGAGTTTGTCTGAACCTGTTACTTTAAATCCTTTTTTTATTAAAATTGCAGCAAGACCGCTCATACTTATACCGCCGATGCCGATAAAGTGAATATGAGCACCGGGCTTCAGATCCGACAATTCAAATCTTTTCATTAAAGATATCAATCCTTTCAAATTGAGTTAAAAGTATAGCTTATACAATGAACTATCATATATTCCTTAATATTATACCACATATTGCCGAAATTGCAACTGTTAATATAAATATTTAAAAAATATATTATATTTTATATTTATTTTCATTATAAAAAAATATAAACCTTATTGTTGGTATTTTAAAAAAAATATTACATGATTTGTATAAAATTAACAATTTTATTATATTTTTAATACAAATATTTCACAAGTTATTGACTTTTAACAAAAATAACAGTATTATTTACATATAAGTTGATACTTATGCATAGTTTTGACATATGTTTGAGAGGTGGTGAATTCGATGAATATTACAGACATCAGAATCAAAAAAATTCCCGGAAGCGGAAAAATGAAGGCTGTGGTTTCGGTTACTTTTGATAATGCTTTTGTTGTTCATGACATTAAGGTTATTGAAGGACAGGACAAGTTGTTTACTGCAATGCCAAGCAGAAAAACTCCTGAAAATGAATTTAAGGATATAGCGCATCCAATAAACAGCGAAATGCGTGTTTTACTTGAAGAAGCTATATTGAATAAATATAATGAAGAGGCTGAACCAGAAGAATAGTATAATAAATAATTACCGTTGTGTCCCTACGGTAATTTTTTTTTATATTTATGTAAGATAGTGTTTTACATAAATATAAAAAAGCTAAAACATATTTATAATTTTATAAAATATGTTTTTTGTTTATTCTTAACAAAAAACATAATTTTTTTTCATGTTTTTTTTATGTTAAAAATTTAGCAAAGTTAAAAAAATGACTTGAAAAAAATGTAATATTACGGTAAAATATATAATGAGGGAAAATTGAGTTTTCTTTTAATTATGGTTTTTACTATATAAAATTTTTAACTTTACGGAGGTTATGCAAAATGGGAACAGTGAACAAAATCGCTGATTTGCAAAGTCGCAGAAGGCTTGTTGAGCAAGGCGGCGGTGAAGCAAAAATCAATAAACAACATGATGCAAAAAAAATGACGGCCCGTGAAAGAATTAATTACCTTTTGGACGAAGGCAGTTTTATCGAAACAGACGCTTTTGTAAAACACAGATGTAATGATTTCAACATGGCACAAACAGATGCACCTGCAGACGGAGTCGTTACCGGCTATGGTACGGTTGACGGACGTCCCGTATGTATTTATTCTCAGGACTTTACCGTAATTGGAGGGTCATTGGGTGAAATGAATACAAAGAAAATTTGTAAGATTATGGATATGGCAATGAAAACAGGAACTCCTGTTATCGCATTGTGTGATTCCGGCGGAACAAGAATTCAGGAAGGAATTTCGGCATTATCCGGATTAGGTGATATTTTCATGAAAAATACACTTGCTTCAGGAGTAATTCCACAGATTACTGCAATTATGGGACCATGTGCCGGGGGCGCTACATATTCGCCTGCATTGGGTGATTTCGTATTTGTTGTTGACAATACGAGTAAGATGTTTGTCACAGGACCTTCTGTTATAAGCGGAGTTACTTCAAAGAATGTAACAATGGAAGATGTTGCAGATGCAGACGTACATTATACAAAGAGCGGTGTTGCACATTTTAAAGCAAAAGATGATAAAGAATGTCTTGACGAAATTAAAAAATTATTATCATATATTCCTGCAAATAATATTGAAGATGTACCATATGTAGATATGAATGATGAAATAAACAGAGTTTCTTCTTCATTAACGACTATTGTTCCTGATGATAAAAATGCGGCTTATGATGTTAAAGCTGTTATTTATCAGATTGCAGATGCAGGAGAATTCTTTGAAGTTCAGTCAGAATATGCTAAGAATATTGTTGTTGGCTTTATTAGAATGAACGGATCAACAGTGGGTGTTGTTGCAAATCAATCTCTTGAAAAGGATGGGGCACTTGATATAAATGCATCGGAAAAAGCTGCAAGATTTATCAGATTTTGTGACTGTTTCAATATTCCTTTAGTAACACTGACAGATGTTGCAGGATTCGTTGCATGTGAAAAACAGGAACAAAGCGGAATTATAAGACACGGTGCAAAACTTATTTATGCATATGCCGAAGCTACTGTTCCTAAAATAAATGTAATTATCAGAAAAGCATATGGAAGTGCATATCTTGCAATGAGTTCAAAACAACTCGGAACAGATGTTGTATATGCTTGGCCGACTGCTGAAATTGCTGTAACCGGACCTGAGAGTGCTGCAAACATAATTTATAAAGATGATATAGCTGGAAGCAATAACCCTGTTGAAGCAAGAAATAAAATAATTGAAGAATATAAAGAAAAATCCGCAAGCCCGTATGAAGCTGCAAAATTTGGCTATGTAGATGATATTATAGAACCGGATTCTACAAGACCGAGAATTATTGCTGCTCTTGAAATGATGGCTTCAAAGAGAGAAACAAGACCGGGCAAAAAACACGGAAATATTCCGATGTGATAAATGCCTTTAAAAAGTTTGTCAAGTTATTGACTTACGGAAAGGAATGAAGAAATATGTCTTTAGCAGATGCAATTATTACCGGGCTTCAGACAACCGTTGTGGGTTTATGTACAGTATTTGCCGTACTTATAATACTTATGCTTGTGTTAAAGGTATTTGATGTTATTTTTTATAAACCATTAAAGCCTGCACAAAAAGAAGAAGTTAAAACAGAAAAAGTTGTTCCTGTTGTAAAAGCACCGGTTGCCCAGTCAGCCGAAAGCGAAGATGACGAAGAACTGATAGCTGTATTAACTGCCGCAATTGCTGCAAGTCTAAATACAACCACATATAATCTGAAAATAAAATCCTACAGAAGAATATCAAATAATACTCCTGCATGGAATAAAGCCGGTATTAAGGAAACTATTGAATCAAGATATTAATTATCTATTTACTAATTTAAAAAATTATCATATGAAAGGAATTATCGTTATGAGAAAGTTTAATATAACAGTAAACGGAAAAAGATATGAAGTAGATGTTGAAGAAGTTGGCGGAGTACAAACATCTGTACCAGTTGCAGCACCTGTTGCAACACCTACACCAGCTCCGGCACCTGTACAACCTGCTACTCCGGCAGCAGCTCCGGCGCCCGCACCTGCAGCAGCAGGATCAGGAACTCCTGTTAAATCACCAATGCCGGGAACTATCGTTTCGGTTAAAGTAAATGTTGGAGATAAAGTTAAGAATGATACTTTGATAGCTGTTTTGGAAGCTATGAAAATGGAAAATGAAATTTTTGCAGGTATGGAAGGTACAGTTACAAGTGTTGTAACATCAGCCGGTGCTTCTGTAAACAGTGGTGACACTCTTGTTACTATAGGCTAATAAACTTTAAAATTTATCAGAAAGTGGTGACTTAGAAGTGTTAGAAAGTTTTATGAGCTTTTTAGGGGAAACCGGTATTGCTAAAATGATAAATCAAATGAGTGCTTCATTGGCTGACGGGAATTTTCTTCAGGTTATAGGTACTCCTTTGATGATAGCAATTGCCTGTGTTTTGCTTTATCTTGCTATTGTGAAAAAATTTGAACCATTATTGCTTTTACCGATTGCATTTGGTATGCTTCTGACAAATCTGCCGATGGAATTTTCTCAGAAATTGATGCATCCGCAATTCTTTGTTGATGACGGAAGTGGTGTCGGTGAATTTATAGACGGTGGTATTAATATACAAAAAATTGTTTCGGAAGGAGGATTGCTTGATTTACTTTATTTGGGTGTCAAATTGGGCATATACCCTCCGTTGATATTCTTGGGAATAGGTGTTATGACTGACTTTGCACCGTTAATTTCTAATCCTAAGAGTTTGTTGTTGGGTGCAGCCGCACAACTCGGTGTATTTGCAGCATTTTTAATTGCCCTTGTTCTTGGTGCATTAGGATTGGGATTTGATGTTAAAGATGCAGCGTCAATCGGAATTATCGGCGGTGCAGACGGACCTACAGCTATTTATGTTACAAAGACTTTAGCACCGCGTTTGCTTCCTGCAATTGCCATTGCTGCCTACTCGTATATGGCTTTAATTCCTGTTATTCAGCCGCCTATCATGAGATTGATGACAACTAAAAAATCAAGATCGGTTGTTATGGAACAATTAAGACCTGTTTCAAAAACAGAAAGAATTTTATTCCCTATAATTGTTACCATTGTTGTTGCTTTGATCGTTCCTGATGCAGTTTCTCTTGTAGGTATGCTTATGTTGGGTAATCTTGCAAAAGAGTCCGGAGTTGTGGACAGGATTTCAAAAACAATGCAAAATGAACTTATGAATATTGTTACGATATTCTTGGGTACAACTGTTGGTGCTACAGCTACGGCAGATACATTTTTAAATTCACAGACCTTAGGTATAATTGCACTTGGATTGATAGCTTTTTGTTTCTCTACATTTGGAGGCTTATTGCTTGGAAATATTATGTATAAGGTAACAGGTGGAAAAGTTAATCCTTTAATTGGTTCTGCCGGTGTTTCAGCTGTTCCGATGGCTGCACGTGTTTCTCAGGTTGAAGGACAAAAAGAAAATCCGTCAAATTTCCTTCTTATGCACGCAATGGGTCCGAACGTTGCCGGTGTTATAGGTTCTGCTGTTGCAGCAGGTGTATTCCTGGCAATGTTTAAATAAAAAATACTCAGATATTGAATATAACGTGAAAAAAGCCTGTGTTTTTGACTGTTTTTATGGCTCGAAAAATACACATAAATTATCTTTTTAATAGTGGCATCAAATTTGCTTTTTTCCACGTTTGGGATTTGTGCCGCTATGCTGTTGCGGCATGAGGTTATATTGAAGATTTTAGACAAAATAAAGGAGTGAATAATATAATGGCAAATCAAAAACCGGTTAAAATTACCGAAACCATATTAAGAGATGCTCATCAATCTTTGATTGCTACGCGTATGACTACGGCGGAAATTCTTCCGGCCGTTGAAATGCTTGATAACGTAGGTTACCATTCATTGGAAGCGTGGGGCGGTGCTACATTTGATGCCTGTCTTAGATTTTTGAATGAAGATCCATGGGAAAGATTGAGAAAAATTAAGGACAGAGCGAAAAAAACACCTCTTCAGATGTTATTCAGAGGTCAGAATATATTAGGATATCGTCATTATGCAGATGATGTTGTTGAATATTTTGTACAAAAATCAATTGCAAACGGTATTGATATAATCAGAATATTCGATGCATTGAATGACGTAAGAAACTTACAGACAGCCATAAATGCAACAAAGAAGGAAAAAGGACATGTACAGGCTGCTATTTCTTATACAATAAGCCCTGTTCATGATATTCCGTACTTTGTAAAGCTTGCAAAGGAATACGAAAACTGCGGTGCAGATTCAATATGTATTAAGGATATGGCAGGATTGTTAATACCTTATGAAGCAGAAAAACTTGTTACCGAACTGAAAAAGGCTGTAAAAATACCAATTCAGCTGCATACGCACTATACAAGCGGAGTTGCATCAATGACATACTTAAAGGCTATTGAAGCAGGTGTAGACGTAGTAGATTGCGCACTTTCACCTATGGCAATGGGTACAAGTCAGCCTCCTACAGAACCACTTGTTAAAACATTGAGTGGTACTCCTTATGATACCGGAATAAACCTTGATAAACTTACGGAAATTGCAGATTATTTCAAACCTTTAAGAGAAAAATATCTTTCAAGCGGTTTGATGAATACAAAGGTTTTGGGTGTTGACATTAATACATTAAAATATCAAGTTCCGGGCGGAATGCTTTCTAATCTTGTATCACAGCTAAAACAGCAAAATGCTGAAGATAAGTTTGATGAAGTGTTAAAGGAAATACCAAGAGTAAGAGAAGACCTCGGATGGCTTCCTCTTGTTACACCTACAAGTCAGATTGTGGGAACACAGGCTGTTCTTAATGTTCTTATGGGTGAAAGATATAAGATGGTTTCTAAAGAAACAAAGGGTATTGTTCGTGGTGAATACGGAAGAACACCTGTACCTATTTCTGAAGAATTCAGAAAGAAAATAATTGGTGATGAAAAGCCTATTACTTGCAGACCGGCTGATTTATTAAAGCCGGAACTTGATGAACTTCGTAAAAAGTGTGCTCAGTGGATTGAACAGGATGAAGATGTTTTGAGCTATGCTCTGTTTGATCAGGTTGCAACAAAATTCTTTGAATTCAGACAGGCAGGAAAATATAAAATAGATGCTGATCTTACAGACAGAGAAAATATGACTACACCTGTGTGATATAATTATATAACATATATTATTAAAAGGCCAAGCCTGCAAAACAGTCAATTTTTATTCTGTTCTGCAGGCATAGCCTTTTACTTTAAAATATTATAATACTATATTTTAGAAAGGAGAAGTAAAGTGGAAAGAAATGTATTTGATGTTTTAAAAGAGCGTGGACTTATCGCTCAGACCACACACGATGAAGAAATACGTGAATTGCTCGGAAAGGAGAAAGTTACATTTTATATAGGCTTTGATCCTACTGCAGATAGTTTACATGTGGGTCATTTTCTTCAAATGGTTGTTATGAAGCATATGCAGGATGCCGGACACAGACCTATCGCTTTGGTAGGCGGCGGTACGGGTATGATAG
>CASFSH010000183.1 GCA_949297205.1 uncultured Bacillota bacterium
AACCGTTTTGCCGCAGAAAAACTGAGACGTGACACGTCCTCTGCAGACATTTTATTTCTAAACTCTTTAAAGCTTTTTCTTATATCTGATTTTATCAATATTGCATATTCTCCTTAAGCTCTTTTGCAACAGATTTTTTCCTCAGGGTTTCTACAATTAAAAATCCGAAATCTGCGGCGGCTCCGGCACCTTTTCCGGTAATTATTTTCCCGTCGATAACTGCTTTATCCGAAACAACATCGGCACCTGTGAGGTATTGTTCATATCCCGGAAAACAGGTTGCTTTTTTGCCTGCAAGCAAGCCCTTCCTTCCGAGAATTGAAGGCGAAGCGCAAATGGCCGCAATATACAGACCGTTTTCCTGTGCATAGTCTATCAATTCCTGAACTTGGGGATTTTCGTTCAGAGATGTATGGCCCGGACCGCCGGGGAGCATAAGAAGTTCCATATCTGCTTTGATAACATCTTCAAGCAGAATATCGGCTTTTACCGTAATGCCGTGGGCGCCTTTAACAAGCTGAGAGTTTACACCTACGGTAGTAACCATCAGTCCTGCACGTTTCATTATATCTATGGGTTCAATAGCTTCAATTTCTTCAAATCCATCTGTTAAAAGTACATAAATCATAATATCATTCTCCATTCTGTCTGTAATATTTGTTTGGTATCAATCTTTGCGGTTTTAAAGGAAAGATAATTCGCTTAATCAGAAGCACAGCATATTAATATAATTATCTCTCTTTGCAAAAAGTTCGTTGAGTATTTCGGCATTTTTTCCGATTAATCCCAGTTTATATGCTTCTTTTGTACCGATAAATCCCATAACAAGCATTGCAAGAGTTCCTATATCGGTTGTAACGTCGGGTTCTTCTTCGGTAATTTCCACACCGTTTTCATCAATAAGAAAGGTGCGGTTGTTATCTTCAATCAGTCTGTCAATAATTTGAAGTTTCACCGGTGAAGATATGCCGGAGACCGTTTGTTCAAGAATCATCTGTACATTATTGATTCTTGCCATAACAAAAGGATATATACCTGCAGAAGTTCTGTTGTCACAAAAATCAAGATATGATAAATCATTGCTGCTTGCTTTTATTGTTATTTTTCCTACCTGTGTATCATGGGCTTTTATATATCCCATAAGGCTTTCGTATGAGGTTCTGTCTTTATATGCCATTTCATAAATCCCCATTTGCCCGTCTCTTATTACATATAATATATAGCCGTCGGCAATATTTTGTTCGTTGTAGCGGATAGCTATTTTTCCGCCGAAATTGCCTATAAGGTCTTCAAGTATCAGTTTCCAGTTTTCCTCGCTTCGGATAAGCCATGCATTTTTATCCGCCATAAATGACCGATATATATCATTAAGATCGGCAATTACTTTATCACTTATCTTGTGTCTTTCAATACGGCCTCTGATTTTGAAGTTGGGAATGTCATTCGGAGTAATATTGTATTGCTTAAAAGTGTAACAAGTACTGAATCCGTACTGTTCATAGAGTCTGTAATTGTGAGGCATGATAAGGCTTATGGGTGTATCGGAGGCATTTATGGTAAGCAGTGTATCTGCAATCATTTGCTTTATATTGTTTTCATCTTTGTATTCCGGCATAATAACAAGCCCTGCAATATATGCACAATTGATTTCTTTGTCATTTAATTTGATTTTATACGGAATAAATCCGGAGCTTGCGGCTATTTTTGCATCATCGGTACCCACAATGCTGTTTTGACTGTAAAAGGCTCTGTTAAAAAACCAATCGGTAAAATTTTCGGAATATCCGTAAAACTCATCCCACAGCTCCCTTATGATTTTTATGTCCGCTTTGTTTGCAATTCTTGTATTCAACATTGAGTTATACCCCTTTCGGATAATTTGTTGATAACAGATAAATATCGGAATCAACGTAACTATTATAACACGTTATAAAAAAAATTACAAGTAAAGATGATGTATAAATAAATATTATAAATAAAAATTAACATTTCTGAAACATTTTGTCATATCATTTGACAAAGCGTTATATATATGTTAAAATTTATTTTAAATTATGAGTATTATAAGAAAGAATACGGATTATGATAAATAATTTTTATTCAACCTATAGATAAAATGCTCCGTTAAAATTTATACGTGCTTTGTTGAAGGGAGTAAATATTTATAAATATGAAAAAAAATAAATCAATAATCGGCTCATCTCTGATGGTTATAGCTGTTATGCTGGGTTCAAAATTTTTGGGCTTTATACGGCAGACGGTAATAGCCGCATTTTACGGTTCGGACATCAATACCGACATATATTTTGTATCCAGTGATTTTATGATCGGATTGTCGGGTGCGCTTTTATCTTCGCTTACTACAGCGCTTATAACCATATATATAGATGTTGCGGTTAAAAAGGATAGGGAGCACGCAAATAAAATTGCGTCAAAAATGCTTACGCTGTTTCTTATGGCAAGCGGTGTTTTTATTCTTCTTATTAACTTATTTGCCCCCTTTGTTGCAAAATTCCTCGCACCGTCTTATACCGGTGAAACATTATCAAGACTTATACTCTACCTGAGAATTTTCTCCGTAACCTTTATTTTCACTGCATTTCAGTCAATATATGCTGCGGTGCTGAATGCAAATAAATCTTTTGTACCGGGGAAATTGTACGGAATAGTTTATAACCCTATTGCTATTTTTATGGTTTTGCTGTTTTCTGTCCGGCTGGGAACAAAGGCACTGGTAATAGCATATTTTTTGGGGAATATTATACAGACGCTGCTTTTAAGATATCTTTGCAGCAGAACATTTAATTTCAGACCGTCGGTTAATTTCGACGATGAGAATATAAAAAAATTGATATGGATGTCTTTGCCCCTGCTTGTGAGCAATATATTTATACAGCTTAATTCGATTATTGATAAGGCTATATGTTCTCTTCTGGGAGAGGGTTATGCTTCCGATTACTTGTATGCATATACATTGGAGCAGTTTATAACTGCAACGATTACGGCTACTCTGAGCCTTATTCTGTTATCTCAGTATGCAACCTATGTTTCGGAAAAAAATACTTCAATGGTAATAAAAACGTTTAAAGAGTCCCTCAGCGGTCTTTTGATAGTTTTGGCGCCTATAACTGCAGTGGTATGTTCCTTAGCTTATGATATTGTTTGTATAGTATATCTGAGAAATCAATTTACCGAAACAGACGCTGCAAATACCGCATATGCCCTGATGGGATTCGGAATAGGATTTGCATTGATTGCTTTTCGTGAAATGTATATGCGTTTGCATTTTTCCTATCAGGATACAAAATTCCCAATGATTGCGAATATAGTTTCGGTTGCGGTTAATGCGGTTTTAAGCCTTATTCTTGCAAAATATATAGGAATTTTCGGAATATCTGCAGCAACAAGTATTTCGGCTGTTGTTACAATAATAATGCTGAATAAATCCGTAAAAAAATATATTCCCGATTTCAGATTGTCTGCTATGAGTCCGTTAATTATAAAGGTTGTTGTGGCGTCGGCTGCGGCATTTGCAGTATCTCTGGGTGTGAAAAATATTGCGCCTGACAGTTATCTGGTCAGATTCGTTTTATCTGCGGCAGCTGCAGGGATTGCATACCTGATTTTACTGTATGTATTAAGGTGCAGGGAATTATATGACTTAATATACAATGCAAGAACAAAAATCATATACAAAATAAAGAAAAAACATTAAATGTTTATTACATTGTTTGACATTTATATAAATATCTGATACAATATTCCAAAATTAATATAAAATTTATTTTATAGGTACATGAAAGGATGATGGTTTGTGGACTCGCTCCCTTCCCGATTATTTATCACAATTGTTTTTTTAGTTATCACAATGCTTATACGTTTCGCCCAGGCTGCCGTGAACAATGCAAGCGAGGCAAAATTAACACGCTTGGCAGATGAAGGAAACAAAAAAGCAAAGGCTGCTTTAAAGCTTCTTGAAAAAGATGTAAGAGTATACAACTGCCTTAAAATTATAAGCGTATTTACGGAGTTGTGTGCTGCGTGCATAGTAGCTGTTATGCTTCTGATTATTATTGAAATCAAGCAGCTTTCTTCTTACTATATACTTATTCTTATATTGGGTATGTTGGTTCTTTCCTTGATAATGCAGATATTCTGCGTGTATATGCCAAGAAAAGTCACTTCAAAGCAGGCGGAAAAAGTTTTATTTTCCATGATGTGGATTATTAAAGCGGTTTGTTTTGTGTTCATGCCTCTTGAAAATGTACTGTACGGAATAACAACATTGCTTTTAAAGCCTTTTGGCGTCGAATCTGACGGAAAGGAAGAAGATGAAGTAACGGAAGAGGAAATAAGGTTTATGGTTGATGTGGGAAGTGAATCGGGTGCAATTGATCCTGATGAAAAAGAAATGATTCACAACATATTTGAACTTGACGATACGCCTGTAAGAGACGTTATGACTCACAGGACAGATGTGGAATTTTTATGGAAAGAAGACAGTATTGCCGATATGGAAAACACAATATCAACCACAAATCATTCAATATTCCCTTTATGCGGTGAATCGGTTGATGATGTGATTGGTATTATAAAGGCAACGGATTTTTATAAATTGCTCAGAAATTCCGCAAATGACGAAAATATTGATATCAGTTCAATTATAAGAAGCCCGTACCTTGTGCCGGAAACCATAAAAGCTGATGATTTATTCAGACAAATGCAAAAATCAAAAAATCATTTTGCTATTGTCCTTGACGAATACGGCGGTCTTGCCGGAATTATAACAATGTCCGATCTTCTTGAAGAAATAGTAGGAGACTTGGATAATGACGCTGAATCTGTAGAAGAAGAGGAAATAGTACGTATTGATAACAATACATGGAAAATTTTGGGTTCCACAGATATAGAAAACGTTTCAAAAGAATTAAATATAGATCTGCCTATTGAGGAATACAATACATTTGCAGGTATGATTTTGGGAAATCTCGGAGCAATCCCCGATGACGGAGCAACTGCCGAAGTGGAAGCATACGGATTGCAGATAAAAGTAACAAAAATAATTGATCACAGGATTGATGAAGCTCTTGTATGCAAAATTGAGCAGGATAAACCCGAAGAAGAAGATACATAAAGCTTGCGTAAAAATAAAAAATGCAAATAATTGATTTTAATGTGAAATAGACTGAAAAGTTTATTTCACATTTTTTTGAAAAAAATTTAAAAAAATGTTGACAAATAAGTTTTTCGATGATATAATAACAATAATGATAATGATTATCATCATTGTTAAGGAGGACGATATGGAAATGAACCTTAAACACTCAAAACAAAGAGATGCATTGTTTGAACTTTTACAGAGTGTTAATAATCATCCCACCGCCGAATGGCTGTACCAGGAATTAAAGAAAGATTATTCCAATATCAGCCTTGCAACAGTATACAGAAATCTTGCTGTATTATGTCAGTGCGGTGAAATTATAAAAATTGAAGTGGGTGACGGTACAGTTCATTATGACGCCGTAAATGCACCGCATTGTCATTTTATATGCGGAAAATGCAAAAGTGTAACAGATATTGATGTCCCCTCGGCTGTTAATCTTAATGATGAAGTAAACAGCTTGAATGATGTTATTGTTACAGACAGCAGTCTTGTTTTCAGAGGACTGTGTTCAAAATGTAAATAAGACTTTGTCTTAATATAAATATTTAATTTTTGGAGGTAATATTATGAAAAAATTTGTTTGTCCTGTTTGCGGTTATGTTCATGAAGGAGATACTCCACCGGAAAAATGCCCTCAGTGTGGTGTTCCCGGCTCAAAATTTACTGTTATGGAATCAGATAACCTGAACTTTGTTTGTGAACATGTTATCGGTGTTGGCGCAAAAGATCAAATTGAGGCTGATGTATACGAAGGATTGAAAGCTAACTTTGAGGGTGAATGTACGGAAGTAGGAATGTATATTGCTATGTCAAGACAAGCTATAAGAGAAGGCTATCCGGAAATAGGTGAGTTTTATATGAGAGCCGCTTTGGAAGAGGCTGAACACGCTGCTAAGTTTGCTGAATTGCTTGGTGAAGTTGTTACTACTTCAACAAAGAAAAATCTTCAGATGCGCGCAGAAGCTGAAGCAGGTGCTACTGCAGGTAAATTTGAAATTGCTAAAAGAGCTAAAGAACTCGGATACGACGCAATTCATGATACCGTTCATGAAATGGCTAAAGATGAGGCAAGACACGGAAAAGGCTTTGAGGGACTTTTGAAGAGATATTTTGGTTAATCGTAGATACAAATAAATACGATTAGATACAAGGGCTGAGTTTTTCAGCCCTTGTTTTTATGCAGAGTTTTGTTTGTAAGTTCTTATATATCAAAGCTAAATTATAGCTATAAAAAGTTATAGAATGATATTATATAGTCTTATGCAAATAAAAAGCATGCAAGCAGTAAAATTTCTTGCAATATTTACAAAATATGCTATAATATTACTATAAATCGAGTGTAATGGGAATTTATGCATATTTGTTGTACAAAATCAAAACTAATACTGTTTTGACATTATTTAACTTGTGGGCATGGAGGAAAATTATAATGGAATTTGTTTCAAAACAACCCATTAGCAAAGGCTGGTCTGATGATAAGAAATACTGTGTAACCGATGAAAACGGCATACGGTATCTTTTGCGTGTTTCGGAGATAGCAGAATATGGTAAGAAACAATTAGAATTTAATATGATGAAACAAGTAGCTTCCTTTGGGGTACCTATGTGTCAGCCAATTGAGTTTGGCATTTGTGATGAAGGCGTCTATTCCATCCAGAGCTGGATTGACGGTGAAGACGTAGAGGAAGTTATTGCCACGCTTTCAGATACCGAACAGTATGTATATGGCTTGGCAGCTGGACAAGCACTCAAAAAGATTCACTCCATACCTGCCCCGGAAATTGAAGAAGATTGGGAAGCTTGGTTCAACCGTAAAATGGATTACAAAATAAAGAAATATACCGAGTGTCCTCTGAAATATGAAAACGGACAAGCGTTCATTAACTACATAAACGAGAACCGTCATTTGCTGAAAGGCAGACCACAGACTTATCAGCACGGCGACTACCACATTGGTAATATGATGATCGACCGTAACGGTAAGCTCCATATCATTGATTTTAACCGCAATGACTACGGTGATCCTTGGGAGGAGTTCAACCGTATTGTCTGGGGTGCTCAAAAGTCTCCAATCTTTGCCTCTGGTATGGTAAACGGATATTTTGATAGTGATGTGCCTCTGGCGTTCTGGAAATTGCTCGCACTCTATATCAGCAGTAATACTTTATCATCACTCCCTTGGGCAATTCCTTTTGGGGCGGATCAGATTGAGGTCATGGTCAATCAAGCTAAGGAAGTGCTGTCGTGGTATGACAATATGCGTAATCCCATACCGACTTGGTATTTCAAAGGTTATTATTTGCAATATATTGACGGAATTCCTTTCAGGTTAAAAAGTGCCTTTGATTTCAGCTTTCTGAGTGAATACGGCAGAGTTTTTAAGATATTTGACGATCAAGATTCCGGAAATATATGCTTCGGAACTGAAAAGGACAGTCAGCGTTATTTCATTAAGTTTGCTGGTGCTCCTACTGAGCAGTATAACGGTGATCCTGCAGACGCTATTGCCAGACTGAAAGCAACTTTGCCGGTATACAGTGATCTGAAGCACAAGAATTTAATTGAACTGGTTGAAGCAAAAGATATTGCCGGCGGATTTGTAATGATATTCAAATGGGCAGACGGCGATTGCATGGGAAGAATGTACCCGTCGCAGCATAAAAGGTTTATGACATTGCCT
>CASFSH010000184.1 GCA_949297205.1 uncultured Bacillota bacterium
GTGCAAGGTTTTTTGCAAAAATGCACAAAACCCTTGCACCTAAACAATTCTGAAACGCTTGTAAGCCGCCATGCGGCTGCGTTTCATAATTGTTCAGCAGTCATTAATATAATCTAAGGGTATATGTTTTTTGGGATTTTATTAAACATTTTAATCTTTTGGTGAAACTCTGAAAAACTAATGCCGCCTGTGCAGGCTATAATCTGTCACAGGCTCTGCTCCTTGCAGGCAAAGCGGGAGTATTGCTTCGATTTAAATATATAAGAAAGGAAATATTTATGGGCAAAGTTATAGCGATAATAAATCAAAAAGGCGGTGTGGGCAAAACAACAACTGCTGTTAATTTATCAGCGTGCCTTGCATATAAGGGGAAAAAAGTGCTGATTGTGGACGCTGATGCACAGGGCAATGCAACAAGCGGACTGGGAATAGAAAAAAATGAAATTAATCTTTCTACATATGACTGTCTTGTAGATGATTTAAAAATTAATGAGGCAATAATCAGAACAAAATATAAAAATTTGTCAATTCTTCCGGCAAATCAAGAATTATCAGCGGCAGAAATTGAACTTGCCTACGAAGAAAAAAGAGAATTTTTTATAAAAAAAGCTCTGGAACATATTAAAGAACAGTATGATTTTATTATAATTGATTCTCCGCCTGCATTGGGATTGCTTACTATTAATATTATGACGGCAAGTGACAGTGTTCTGATACCAATACAATGCGAATATTATGCACTTGAAGGTTTGGCTCAGCTTATTAATACTGTTAAAACAATAAAGAAATCTCTGAATAAAAAACTTGATATAGAGGGTATTGTGGCAACCATGTATGATAAGAGAACAAATTTATCCGAACAGGTTTATAATGAAGTCAAAGAGCATTTCCCGGAAAAAACGTATGAGTCGATTATTCCGAGAAACATAAGGCTTTCGGAAGCTCCCAGTTTTGGTGAACCGATAATAAAATATGATATTACTTCTGCCGGCGCAGAGGCATATTTTCAGCTGGCAAGAGAATTAGTTGAAAAAAACAGCAGATGAAAGGGAAAGAGGTGAAAGCAAATGAAAAAAGGATTGGGTAAAGGACTTGGGACGTTGTTCAGCGAAGAAAATGAGCAAATTGATGAAAACAGTATAACCATGCTGAAAATAACACAGGTTGAACCTAATAAAAACCAACCGAGAAAAGATTTTGATAAAGAAAAATTAGAAGCATTGGCAGAATCAATTAAAGAACATGGAATGATACAACCAATTATTGTAACAAAAAATGAAGATAACAGATATACAATCGTTGCCGGAGAAAGAAGATGGCGTGCTTCAAAATTGGCAGGGTTTACAGAGATTCCGTCAATAGTAAAAGAATATTCAAAAAGAACTGTTGCTGAAATAGCACTTATTGAAAATTTGCAGAGAGAAGATCTTAATCCCATTGAAGAAGCTATGGCATATAAAGAACTTTGTGAAATTCACGGTCTTACTCAGGATCAGATAAGTCAGAAGGTAGGAAAAAGCAGAAGTGCCATTGCAAATGCAATGAGGTTGCTTTCTCTTGAAAATGAATTTCAGATGAAACTTGTTTCGGGTGAAATATCGGAAGGTCATGCCCGTGCTGTTTTATCTTTGGAAAGCTTTGAATTAAGAGAATTTTTGGTGAACCAGATAGTCAGTAACGGATTAAATGTAAGACAGGCCGAATTGCTTGCAAAACAATTGCAAAAGAGTGTAAATAAAAAAAGTGAGCCCAAAGTTAAAAATGATGTATACAGTATTGAATTGCAAAGGATTCAGGAAAGGTTATCAACAAATTTGGGTACAAAGGTCACAATTTCCAATGGCGGGAAAAAAGGAAAGATAGAAATTGAATATTACGGCAATGAGGATTTGGAAAGACTTTTGAATATACTAAAAATATAAATATTAAATGAAAATACAATATTAACAAAATTACATATAAACAAAGATAAAATTACAAAAAACGACAGAAAAAATGAAGCTCAAAATTTACATATAAGGCTTTAAAATAAAATCGGCGTATGATTTCTTGAAAAAAGCATAAAAATTTATACAAGGCGATTTTGGGCTTATAACACAAATGTAATAAAAGGTGGTGAAAATGATGGCAGAAAAATCAGAAAATAAATCCTTATATCTGTACACGGCATTAATTTTTATTGTTGCCATATTAATGATAGTAATATCTTTTTTCAGTCAGATAAATTTGGACAAGCAGCATAATGAAGTTACGGGAGATGATTCAACCGGAAATTCCATTACTGAAAGAGCAGCACAGCTGAGTGATGAGAATATGATTCTTTTGGAAACAAATAAATCACTTAACGAACAGAATTCAGATCTTACATCAAAAAACTGGGAATTGAGTGAACAGATTTCCGATTTGGAGAAAAAGCTTGAAAATGCAAATATACTTTGTGAAGCGTTAAATGAGTATGAAAACGGAAATACGGAAAAAGCAAACGAATATTTTGCAGAACTTGATCCTGTACTGTTTACACAGGAACAGCAAAAGGTATATAATAGCTTGCAAGAAAAATTGGTAAAATAAAAAATTGGAGGATATACAAATGTTAGACATTAAAATTTTGAGAAATGACCCTGATAGAATAAGAACTGCATTAAAAAACAGAAACAATGATCTGGATATTACTCCTGCCATAGAGCTGGATTTAAAAAGAAGAGCATTATTGGCAGATGCAGAACAGAAAAAAGCAAAACAAAATGAAATTACAAAGCAAATTCCTGCCATGAAAAAGGCTGGTGAAAATACCGACGCTATTTTTGCGGAAATGAGAGAATTGTCCGACGAAATAAAGGAAGATGATACAAAAATAAATGAAATAGATGAAGAGTTAAGAAATTTCATGCTCAGAATTCCTAACATTCCGAATGATGAAGTACCTGTCGGAAAAGACGATACTGAAAATGTCGAAATAAGAAAATACTCAACACCAAGACAGTTTGATTTTGAACCAAAAGCGCATTGGGATATAGGTGCAGACCTTGACATACTTGATTTTGACAGAGGAGCAAAGATTGCAGGATCACGTTTTACAGTATATAAAGGACTTGGAGCAAGACTTGAAAGAGCAGTAATTCAGTTTTTCCTGAACACACATACAGAGGAGTCGGGATACACAGAAATATTCCCGCCTTATATGGTTAACCGTGCTTCAATGACAGGAACGGGACAGCTGCCGAAATTTGAAGAAGATGCCTTTAAAGTTGCAAATAACGGATATTTTCTTATTCCAACAGCAGAAGTGCCGGTAACAAATCTGCATAGAGATGAAATTTTGGACGGATCAAAGCTTCCTATTAAATATTGTGCATATTCGGCTTGCTTCAGAGCTGAAGCAGGTTCGGCAGGACGTGATACAAGAGGTCTGATAAGACAGCATCAGTTTAATAAGGTTGAATTGGTTAAATTTGCAGACCCGGAAAAAAGTTATGAAGAACTTGAAAAGCTGACCAATGATGCAGAAAAGCTGCTTCAGAAGCTTGGAATAGCATACAGAGTAGTATGTCTTTCAACAGGCGACCTCGGATTTTCTTCGGCAAAGACGTATGATATTGAGGTATGGATGCCAAGCTATAACAGATACGTGGAAATTTCCTCATGTTCAAATTTTGAAGATTATCAGGCAAGACGTGCCAATATCAGATTTAAAAGAGATGTTAAGGATAAGGCGCAGTATGTTCATACATTGAACGGTTCAGGTCTTGCAGTGGGCAGAACTGTTGCCGCAATACTTGAAAATTATCAGAATGCAGACGGAACCGTTACAGTTCCGGAGGTTTTAAGACCATATATGAATACCGATGTAATCGGAAAGAAATGATATTACCTAAACACAGATGTTCTCTGCCTCATAAGGTGGGGAGGGGGATATAAGCTTTTGCCGAAGCCATCGGGAGAGCTGGTGTGATGAAAATAACAGACCGGCATATTGTAGAGTTTGCCATTTTAAAAAGGAAAATAATCTGCAATTTGCCGGTCTGTTTTTAAATGAAAATATGGAATAAATTGATAGAAAAATAATTATGTAAATTGGTGTTATGTAAACCTAAAAATATATTATGCACGGTGTTGAAAAACGGTTATTCACATCAAAAAAGGCTTTGTTAACAAAAAAATTTGATTAGTTATCCACTTATCCACAGAGTTATCCACAGTATGAGGACTTTATAAATGTGGTATAAAACCTTGATTTGTGGTATAACAGGTTGGTTTACATATAATTTTAACCTATTTTTGCGTGTTTTTGCATACTTATCCACACCTATATGTGGATAAGTGGTATAACCTTATAAAATACATTGCAAACAAGCCATTTTCTTTGAGGAAAATAAAAACAGAAATTATAAACAGATGTGGATAAGTGGAAAAATATGACATAATTTTATAGGCAAACAAATTAACAGTAAAAATTTCAACATTACAGGATTGGAGTAAATTTATGATAACTGCAAGGTTACAGGCAATTATGGATATGGTTGATACGTCTTCCGTTGCCGATATAGGAACCGACCATGCGTATATTCCCATAAAATTAGCACAGGAAAACAGAATCAATAAGGCGGTGGCAAGCGATAAAAATAATGGACCTATTGAGATAGCAAGGGGTAATGTAAAAAAATACGGTTTGGAAAAAATAATTGAATTAAGATGTGCAGACGGCCTTTCAGCGATTGAGGCGGGGGAAACGGATACAATAATAATAGCAGGAATGGGCGGAAATCTGATAGGGGATATATTGGAAAGAGATTTAAACAAAGCAAAAAAATCAAAATTGATATTACAGCCCATGAATGCACAGTATGAACTGAGAAAAAGGCTTTTGCAGATGGGGTTTAAAATCATAAGGGAAAATCTGGCAAAAGAAGGATTTAAAATATACAATATTATTATGGCGGAAGAAGGCTTTGATGACAGTAAAAAAGAGGAGGCGGAATTTCATATTCCGCAGGAATTGCTTGAGCATAAGCTTGCCGGGGCATTAATTGAAAAAAAGAAAAGAGAATTTACAAAAATATATTTGGGACTTAAAAATTCGCAGGAAAAAAATCAGGAGGATGAACGTATAATAAACTATTGTGAATATATGCTTTTAAAAATCGGCGATATGGAGAAAATATATAAAGAAAATAATGGGAATAAATAATGCTCACTGAATAAATGCGATTTTCAATCGCATTTAAAAAAATTATGACTATTGTCAAAATTTTTCATGTAAAATCGAAGATTTTACATAGTTCGCATTGATAAAGTCTGCTGAAATAAATATTTTGGGGGC
>CASFSH010000185.1 GCA_949297205.1 uncultured Bacillota bacterium
TCCATTCCGCCGCCATTCGGCGGCACAAATCCAACGTGGAAAAGAAGCAAGCAGATTGCTCTTTTGAGGAGCGCCGACGTATGTTGATACTTCAAGCTCCGATAAAGGGCAAGATGCGCCGCTTATTTTTCACGTTAAATTATAATGAAATATACGATTATGAATAATTTTAATATAATTATAGAGTTTTTACTGTAAAATATTACTAAACTGTAAACATTTAATTACATTTTTGTATTTATTTTTTTAAAAAATACTTGACATTTAGTTTTTTTTGTGTTAATATATTCGAGTATCCTATGTAGGGGTGTAGCTCAGTTGGTAGAGCAACGGTCTCCAAAACCGTGTGCCCAAGGTTCGAGTCCTTGTACCCCTGCCATTTAAATTGTCCTTGAGCTCAGCAGCAGGCTTTGTTCAGGGGCTTTTTTATTTCTATATTTTAATCAGATTATTTTTATAAGATTACAGATATTCATTCAAGGCACATATATTTTTTTGTTCTGTTTCAATCAATCTGTATGCAAGTTTTCTTGATTTTTCACAAGCACCGGTGCAGGAATTTATATATCCCACCATATCATATATTCCCTCCGCACTTCCGTTTATCAATATTTTTGCCATACGGTGCTGAGAGGAGTGATTTCCTCCTGCAAGTGTGACACTAAAATAAAGTGAAACCTTATCTGTCATATCCTGTTTTTGCGGGAAGGAACTCAATTCTCTCATCATTTCCTGTGCTGTATCGGCAATTTTTCTGTATTCAATCATTTCCTTGAACAAGCAGTCAAACATTGTACCTCCATTTAATTTAATTAACAGCATGGAGATAGCATTTATAGCTGTTATGGCATTACTGTATATTTCATTTAAAAGCATTATATCTGAATTCATTTATCTTCACTCCGAATATTTATTATAAAACCATCTATATTTTTAAAAATAGTAAAATTAATACTTTATTCCGAATATATCAAAAAAGTCATAAAACAGTTTAAACATTACTTATTCTATATTCTTCGCAGAATTTCAATTTTTTATGCAGGAAAAAATTATTAAAAATTGATATTGATTTTAATATTGATTTGTATTATAATATATAGTGTGTCTTTATGTGTAAAAATAAATTATTTTATCATAAAACATAAATATATAGCACGGAAAGGAATACTATTATGGCTTCAGACTCATATGAAAGTCCGTTAAATTCTCGATACGCATCAAAAGAGATGCAATATATCTTTTCACCTGACAAGAAATTTTCCACATGGAGGAAATTATGGATTGCCCTGGCTGAAAGTGAAAAAGAGCTTGGACTTGATATAACCGATGAACAAATTTCCCAAATGAAGGAACATATTACAGACATCAACTATGATGTTGCCAAACAAAGAGAAAAAGAAGTCAGACATGACGTAATGAGCCACGTATATGCATACGGTGTTCAATGTCCCAAAGCAAAACCTATCATTCATCTTGGTGCTACAAGCTGTTATGTGGGAGATAATACAGATATTATAATAATGTATGAAGCTTTGGATTTGGTTTTAAAAAAGCTGATAAATGTTATAGCCGAACTTTCAAAATTTGCAAATAAATATAAAGATCTTCCTACATTGGCATTTACCCATTTTCAACCGGCACAGCCGACAACCGTAGGAAAAAGAGCCGCTCTATGGCAGCAGGATTTATTAATGGATTTTGAAGATGTTGAATTTTTGCTTTCCAAAGCCAAGCTGCTGGGATGCAAAGGCACCACCGGTACTCAGGCAAGTTTTCTTGAGCTGTTTGACGGCAATCACGAAAAATGCAGAGAGCTTGATAAAAAAATTGCTCAAAAAATGGGTTATGATTCATGTTTTGCGGTAAGCGGACAAACTTATCCGAGAAAGCTTGACTATCAAATTTTATCGGTACTTTCATCTATTGCACAAAGTGCATATAAATTTTCCAATGACATCAGACTGCTCCAACACCTGAAACAAATTGAAGAGCCTTTTGAAAAAAATCAAATAGGCTCTTCCGCAATGGCATATAAAAGAAATCCTATGCGATGTGAAAGAATAGGGTCTCTTGCACGATATGTTATTGTTGACGCTATCAACCCCGCAATTACCGCTTCAACGCAATGGTTTGAAAGAACGCTTGATGATTCGGCGAACAAACGAATCAGCGTTCCGGAGGCATTTTTGGCTGTTGATGCTATACTTAACTTATATATTAATGTTGTAGACGGTCTTGTTGTATATCCCAATGTTATTCGACGTCAATTTATGAGTGAAATTCCGTTTATGGCTACTGAAAATATCATGATGGATGCTGTTAAAAGAGGCGGAGACAGACAAGAACTACACGAGAAAATAAGACAATACTCAATGGAAGCAGCACGTAATGTTAAAGAACATGGTCTTGAAAACAATTTATGTGAATTAATTGCCAAGGATAAATCCTTTGGTATGTCCGAAGAAGAAATTAAAGCAATTCTAAAGCCCGAAAACTTTGTTGGAAGATCTCCTCAGCAGGTTGTTGAATTTACACAGGAATGTATTAATCCTGTTTTAAATAAATATAAAGATCTTCTCGGACTTTCAGTTGAAATAAATGTGTAATAAATAATGCTCACTGAATAAATGCGATTTTCAATCGCATTTAAAAAAATTATGACTATTGTCAAAATTTTTCATGTAAAATCGAAGATTTTACATAGTTCGCATTGATAAAGTCTGCTGAAATAAATATTTTGGGGGC
>CASFSH010000186.1 GCA_949297205.1 uncultured Bacillota bacterium
CCACAAGCAAAATTGTAGCAGTATCATCATCAAGATTTTTTATAACAACAGGCACTTCTGTTATTCCTGCAATCTCACACGCTTTTACACGTCTGTGACCTGATAAAATTTCATACCCACCGTCTTTATGAGGTCTTACAACAATCGGAGATAATACTCCGCTTTGTTTTACACTATCTACGAGTTCATTCATACTTTCATCAAGTAATACTTTAAATGGTTGATGTTCAAAAGGTTTTAAGTCTGAAAGTGAAACAGGCTTTATTTCCTCTGTTCTCCTGCCCTCGTCTGTTTTAAATAAATCATCGTATGTGCTCAGACTTATGTTTATCCCGTTCTTTGCCACCGTCAAGCACCTCCTTTGTAAACTCCTTATATGCATCTGCCGCTTTTCCGTTTTTATCATAACTGTAAATGCTCTTACCTACTGCCGAAGTTTCTGCTGCCTTAATTGACAACGGTATTTCTGTTTTGTAAATTGTAACGTGCTTAGAAAAATTACTGCGTATTACTCTTGAAATATCTTTAGAATAATTTGTTCTCCTGTCAACCATAGTCATCAATATCCCACCGATTTTCAAGCTTGGATTTATTTGTCTTTTGACCTTACCGACCGTAGTTATTAACTGTTCCAATCCCTTTGCACTCAGGTAATGTGCCTGAACAGGAATGATAACCTCATCTGCTGCAACAAGCGCATTAATTGTGAGCATACCTAACGATGGTGTACAGTCAATTAAAACATAATCATAATTATCCTTCACGTAATCAATATAGTTTTTCAGAACTCTTTCACGGCTCATAATATTTACAAGTGCCGTTTCCATACCGGATAATTCAATGTTTGCAGGAACTACGTCAACGCCCTCATCATGGTGTAATATACCGTCACTTTTTAGTATGATCCGTTCCTCAATTGTTCTTTGCATTAAAGTCGATAACGTAACATCAAGTCTGTCAGGGTTCTGATACCCCAAACTTTCTGTTAAACTGCCTTGTGCATCACAGTCAACAAGCAGTACCTTTTTCCCGGCATTTGCGAGTCCTATTCCCAAATTAACTGCTGTCGTGGTTTTTCCGACGCCGCCTTTTTGATTTGCTATTGCGATTACTTTACTCATTTTGCTCCAACCTTTCTTTGTTTAAATCGTAGCTTACCTTTGCGTTATACCAATTATCCACAGTCTCAAATGACCGAAAAATTGTTGTAATTAAAAAAGCCCGTATATTACGGACCTTGCTTCTGTTCTCCTGCAATGACAAAAATATGTACTCGATATGTGAACAATCAATTTTTAAAAATCTGCTTTTAACAACCTCATGTGGATAATTCTGTTTGTTTATTCTTATATACGGTTCTGTCGAGCATACAACATCGACCATTATAACAATAATTTCATTAAGCCATTTTAAATCATATTCGTTTTTAATAATCTGATACTTAATATTTTCTTTAATAATTTCCTCATACATCCGTCTCTCATCAATCCATCTTTTCATTTTCTCCTGTTCCGTAAACTCTGCCTCATTCCTCTCTCTTGCAATTTCGTCTGATTGATATGATACAATTTCAGTCTCACTCTTATTATTATCACTAATATCAGTATAGTTATTATTAGTATTATTTGTTCGTGATTTTCGGGATTCTTGATTCGTTAAATTCACGATTTCAGATTCTTGATTTTCACTATCCTTGTTTCGTGATTTTGGAAATTCTTGACTCGTGGTTTTATCATCTCTTGAATCGTGATTTTCACGATTCTGTGTTTTTGTGATAACTGCGAAGTTTTTTACATATATAATATCAGGTTTTCCCAACCCCTGACGTTTACGTTCAATTAAGCCTACACCATTTTTGCAATCCAATTCCTTTAATATCTTTGTCGCTTTTTTATCTGCACATCCCATATCATCCATAATTTCATGTAACGTATATATTATATATACTCTGTTATTATCATCAAACCATCCGTTTCTCATAGACAGGCTCATTCTATCAAGCATTAAGCCGTATAACACCTTTGCTTCTGCTGATATATTTTTAAATGTTTTATCCTTAAATAATATCTTTGGTATTCTGTAAAATGTAAACTGTTCTGATTCACTTCCGTAAAAATATTCTAATTCCAGCGACATTTTTTAATCTCCTCTCGTTTCTTATTGTATTTTTCTTTTCATACTTTCAATATATTCTCTTTTTAAATTACACCTCCATTTAATGCAAGATAACTCATCATACCCAAAAGAAGTAAAGGTACGAACGGTGTTTCTGTTTTTCTGTCTTTCTTTTTTAAAATCATCAACGGCAAATAAATTGCACACCCGATAAAGCTTGCATAAAATATGCTGTACAAGCATCCAAGCCTGCCACAAGCTATATACATTATCATTACAATATCAAAATCTCCGGCACCCATCTTTCCTACAACAAACTTTGATAATACAAGTAAAATCATATATATAACAAACAACTCAATACCGTATAATAACATCTGTTCTACGCCATATAAACAGTATATTGATATTATTTTTGTCAGACCTGTAAATACAATTCCACTATACAACAGCACAGCATGAATACTCTTGTCTATCATATCCTCTATCGCACACAATGACATAAATATCAGTCCTACAATAATTGTATATTTAAGCATGCTCATTGAGTTATTAAGACAACAGGCAGCACATAAAAATGCACTGCCTGTTAATATTTCCGCAAAAAAGTGTGTTGGTCTGATTTTCGTCTTACATTTTCTGCACTTACCCAATAACGCTACATAGCTTACAATTGGGATTAAATCAAACCATTTTAATATATAACCGCAAGTATCACATCTGCTTCTTCCTTTATGCCAATCATTTCTTGAAAAC
>CASFSH010000187.1 GCA_949297205.1 uncultured Bacillota bacterium
ATATACTATATCACATATTCCGACGTTTGTCAAGCATTTTTTTAATTTTTTTATATTATTTTTTCGCTTTCCTCTTACGTCTCAGCGACAACTTTTATATAATATCACATTTAAATATATTTGTCAATAGTTTTTTATAAAATTTTTTAATTTTTTTATTAAAGATAATTTATTTAAGCAGTACTATTGCGGTGGAGGATATTCCTAATCCCTCTCCCTCAAAGCCCAGACCTTCAGTAGTGGTTGCCTTGACATTTACATCGCTTACATCAACTCCCAATACTTTTGAAATATTGTTTCTCATCTCGGCTATATATGGAGCAAGTTTTGGTTTTTGACACACTATGGTAATATCTGCATTTTCCATAGCTAAGCCATGGTCAGCAATTAGCTTCTTTGTTTTCTCAAGAAGTATCATACTGGAAATGCCTTTATACTTCTCATCACTGTCGGGAAAATGTTTTCCTATATCCCCCAGTGCCGCCGCACCCAGCATAGCATCACACAAAGCATGTAATGCAACATCAGCGTCGGAATGTCCAAGCAGGCCTTTTTCATAATCAATTTTTACTCCGCATAAATATAATTCTCTGCCCTCTGTTAATTTATGCACATCATATCCGTGTCCTATTCTCATTATCTTACTCCCTTCTGTAATATAGTAATAGTTTTTACAATAACTCTCTCTTTCTTAAAATTCCCTCTGCAGTTATCATATCCTCAGGCGTTGTCAGCTTTATATTTGAATAGCTGCCCTGTGTAATTCTGACTTTTCCAATATATTTTTCGTATAAAGCGCAATCATCCGTTACACTTATATTCTCCGATACAGCCCTCTCATGAGCAAGCAATATATCTTTTAAATAAAAAACCTGCGGCGTCTGAATTTGATATGTTATACTTCGGTCAACGGTTCTCTGAATAAACCCGTCTTTATCAATTTGCTTTAATGTGTCTTTACATAGCACTCCTGCTGCCGCAGCACCGTATTTTATACAATCTTCAATACAACAATTTATAATGTCCGTTGTAATTAAAGCCCTTGCACCGTCATGTATAACCGCAATATCAAAACCCGTTATTTCCCTTAATCCTTTAAAAACAGATTCTTGCCTTGTTTTTCCTCCTGATATTACTTTTATGGGTTTACCCATATGTTTTATATGTTTTTCAGCTTCGTCTATATCTTCTTCACGGGTTACAAGTACTGCCATATCAATTTTTTCGCTTTTTAATACAGTATTTACCGTATAATCTATAACGGTATATTTACCCAGCGGAAGAAATACTTTATTAATTGAGGCACCCATTCTTGTGCCGCTGCCTGCCGCAACTATCACCGCAGCAATTTTTTTATTCATTTTTATACCTCATTTCATAAAACCGACTCTGTCTGATTATCATCTTGTTTTATTTTAAATCTCAAAATGAAGAAAACAAAAAATATAATCATTTCTTATAAAAATAAAAGATTGGCCGCATTTATTTCGCACGCAGTCAATCCTGTTATCCTTTTATGCTTCAAACAGTTCATCAACAGTATCACACATAATACTCTCAATATCATTCTGACCTGCAACCTTCGACATGACCAATTCACTGACCATTATCTGTTTTGCGTTATTCAGCATTTTTCGTTCACTTGTTGACAACCCTTTTGATTTATCACGGTACATAAGTTCCTTTACAACGTCAAGAACCTGATATATATCACCCGTTTTTATCTTCTGCATATTTTCCCGATGACGCTTGTTCCAATTTGCATTTTCGCAGACAGGAGCATTTCTGAACGCCTCCAGAACCTTTGCGCCCTCTTCTTTGTCGATTACGAGCCTGACACCTATTTCATCACAATTCTCCATTGGTATCATAACCTTCATTTCACCTGATGAAGATATCTTCATAACATAATACGACTGTTTTTTTCCAAGAACATCGCGTTCCTCAATTGATTCGATAACGCCTGCTCCATGCATAGGATAAACTATTTTATCTCCTATGTTATACACATTTTACACCTTCTTAACCGTCATACCCATATGACAATTTTATGTATGAAAAATAACTCTTCATTCTGCCGCCATAAGGCAGCATCAACTCCAAAACGCGGAAAAGAAGCAGACATATTTTCTATTTAAGAAATGAAACTATATTTTATACATTACATTCCGATAACAGCCAAGATACACAGCTTATTTTTCACGTTATTATTTCACACAATTATTATACCTATATTATAACATATTATACAGAAAAAGTCAAATTTATAAAATTTATTTTTAACCAAAAAAAATTATATTTTTTTGTTGAAAAACATTGCAAACCATACTTAAAACAGATATAATATGAATAATATTTCTTATATCCGTGTCCTAAACTTTTTGTTACGGTTATGAAAAAATCAATATATTTTCCCGTGGACGGCACTGTTCTTCACTGCAGTAAGACGTATTATTTTCCCAAAAAAAGTGAAAAAGCCGTGCTGTGCGTACACGACTTTTTCGTAAAAGATTAGGGGAAGGTATATTGTTTTGTAAATTATTAAAATTTACATTATAATAGTAACATAATATTGTGACCAATTTGTGTATAAATATCTACATTTTTATTAATAATTTTATTATTTTAAAAAAAGGAGACTATATTTTGAACAATAAAAACTTTTTGTTTGTTATATGCGTTATTTTGATAAGTGTATTATTATTTTCTATAAATATTTTCATATCACATAACGGCGATACGGTTTATATTTATTACGATTCTCAGTTGTTTGAAACGGCACCACTCAATGAAAACCGTGAAATTAATGTAAACGATACCAATGTTGTTGTTATTGAAAACGGCAGTGTTTACATGAAAAGTGCAACCTGTCCCGATAAGCTGTGTATAAATCAGGGTAAAATTTCCGACTCTTCCCGAAACATCGTATGCCTTCCGAATAAAGTTGTAGTCAAAGTGGATAAGGCTTCCGATATAGATGCCGTTTCTCAATAATATCAATCTATTGCTATATTAAAATATATATCTCTATACTCGGCAGGATATACCATAGCAAAAGGTTGTTTACCTTTTAATGTGATCTGCACTTTACGGCAGCCAAACCAATATGCTGCGGCTGCCGCAATGTTGTCTGCATACTTTTTGTCACAGCACGCCTCTTTTATTATAAGAATATCCCTATACTTATAACAAAAAATCACAGCGCCGTATTCCTTTAAAAGACAGAATTGTCCGTTATACATTCTGCAAATGTTTTCAAGTTCTTCTGCGCCCCATTCAATAGGGAAATAATCACGCAATATTTCTTTTCTCTGTTTTTTGTATTCCTCTGCGGCTATTTCCTCAATTTCCGTTTCTATAGGAGAAAGAGCGTCATACCTGCATTTTTCAATACATTCCACAGTTGTATATCCTCTTTTTTCATAAAAGGCAAACAGGTTTTCTTCTGCGGGCACAAGCACAGAAAAATATTCTCCGTTTTCTTTAATATATTTGTTGGCATAATTTAAAAGCATTGTGCTGAGGCCGCGGCAGCGATACCTCTCATCGGTTGCTACAGCATAAATGTATCTGCCCTTTTTATTTTCTAATGTTACCGGAAGCATGGTAAGCATTGCAGCAATTTCTTCTTTTTCTTCATATATAATCATATCACCGTAATATAATCCGAAAAAATATTCAATGCTTTTTTCATCATCTCCGAAAACATTATGCCATAGCTTTATTATTTTATTTTTATCTTTAATTTCTGCAAATCTTATCATAATAATTTATCAATACCGTATAAATGAATACACATCTACCGCATATCCGTCTACCACAAGCGACAAGGTAAAACATAT
>CASFSH010000188.1 GCA_949297205.1 uncultured Bacillota bacterium
TGCACAAAACCCTTGCACCTAAACAATTCTGAAACGCTTGTAAGCCGCCATGCGGCTGCGTTTCATAATTGTTCAGCAGTCATTAATATAATATGAAAATAAGCAAAAAGCGTTACTTTGGATTTTTCTCTTTATATTTTATCCATGACAGAATAAAAAATACTCCCGTGCGTTTTATCAACGGGAGTAACGATAAATCTTTTATCTATTAATCTAATTTTAATACACTCATAAATGCTTCCTGGGGAACTTCTATATTACCCACCTGACGCATTCTCTTTTTACCTTCCTTTTGTTTTTCCAAAAGCTTTTTCTTACGTGTTATATCCCCGCCGTAACATTTTGCAAGTACGTCTTTTCTGAGGGCTTTAACCGTTTCACGGGCTATTATTTTATTTCCTATTGCAGCCTGTATAGGAACTTCAAACAGTTGTCTTGGTATTGATTCTTTAAGTTTTTCACACATTCTTCTGCCTCTGTTGTATGCATTATCTTTATGCACGATAAAGGACAGTGCGTCAACCATATCGCCGTTTAATAAAATATCAAGTTTAACAAGATCGGACCTCCTGTAATCGGTTAACTCATAATCAAAAGAAGCATATCCTCTTGTTCTTGATTTTAAGGCGTCAAAAAAATCATAAATTATTTCATTTAAAGGCAGCTCATAAAAAATCTGAGCTCTTGTTTCCTCCATATACTTCATATCAATAAATATTCCCCGTCGTTCCTGACAAAGCTCCATAACATTTCCCACATAGTCGGTGGGTACCATTATATCAGCTTTAACCATAGGTTCTTCCATATAGCTTATTTCGGTAGGCGAAGGAAGATTTGTGGGATTGTCGACGGTAAGTTCTTCGCCGTTGGTTTTATATACTTTATATATAACACTTGGTGCAGTTGTTACAAGATCAAGATTGTATTCTCTTTCAAGCCTCTCCTGTATTATTTCCATGTGCAAAAGTCCCAAAAATCCGCACCTGAAACCGAATCCCAAAGCTACAGACGTTTCAGCTTCAAACATCAAAGCCGCATCGTTTAACTGTAATTTTCCCAAAGCGTCTTTTAAATCCTCATATTGCGCACCGTCTGCCGGATATATTCCGCAAAATACCATAGGATTGACTTTTTTATAACCGGGCAAAGGTTCGGGTGCGGGATTTTGTGCAATAGTTACCGTATCCCCCACCTGAGTATCCTGAATATTTTTTATACTTGCGGCAATATACCCTACCTGTCCCGCAGTTAATTCATCCTGCGGCATTAATCCGTTGGGATGAAGAGATCCCACTTCCACAACGTCAAATTCCGCCTTTGTTGCCATAAGCTTTATTCTGTCTCCCACTTTCAGCACGCCGTCTTTGACTCTTACATAAACAATAACTCCTTTATAACTGTCATAATACGAGTCAAAAATCAATGCCTTCAGCGGTGCTGTTTCGTCCCCTTCGGGAGCAGGTATTTGGTTTACAATAGCTTCCAAAACCGCTTCAATATTCTGTCCTGTTTTTGCCGACACAAGAGGAGCATCCTCCGCGGGTATTCCTATAATATCCTCTATTTCCGATATAGCTCTGTCCGGCTGTGCCGAGGGCAAGTCTATTTTATTTATAACAGGTACAATCTCCAGGTCATGTTCCAGTGCAAGATAGGTGTTCGCCAAGGTCTGCGCCTCTATCCCCTGTGTTGCATCCACAATCAACAGCGCACCCTCACATGCGGCAAGGCTTCTTGACACCTCATAATTAAAATCCACATGTCCCGGTGTATCAATCAAATTTAAGGTATATGTTTCACCGTCTTTTGCGGTATATTTTAAACGTACGGCATGCGCCTTTATGGTTATTCCTCTTTCTCTTTCAAGATCCATATTATCAAGCAGCTGATCCTCCATATCACGCTGCTCCACTTCTCCCGTTAACTCCAAAAGCCTGTCAGCCAAGGTTGATTTTCCATGATCTATGTGTGCAATAATGCAAAAATTTCTTATATGTTCTCTGTTGGTATTTGACATATTTTTTCTCCTGCCGGTAAAATTATATTTTTATTCTATAATATTATAGCACACAATCCCGCTTTTGTCACGATAATTTTTAAATTTTTCAAAAGCAAAATACAGATGCCCGTATTTTGAACATCTGTATTTTAATTATTTAGTTTTTTTGTTTTAAATATTCGTTAACGGATTCTGCCGCTTCTCTGCCTTCTCTTATCGCCCATACCACAAGACTTTGACCTCTTCTGCAGTCACCGGCGGCAAATACGCCGTTTATTGACGTTTTGTAATTGTCGGCAGGCGCCTTGATATTGCTTCTGTTATCCGTTTTTAAATTAAGTTTGTTAATTAAATCCTGTTCTGGTCCCAAAAATCCCATTGCAATTAAAACCAAATCAGCTTTTTTAACCTGTTCGCTGCCCTTTACGGGAACCGGAGATAAAACGCCGTTTTTATTTTTCCATTCAACCTTTACCAGGTGAATGGCAGAAACATTTCCGTCCTTATCTCCCTCTATTTTTGTAACGGTTGTGAGATATTCTCTCGGGTCTTTTCCGTAAACATAAACAGCTT
>CASFSH010000189.1 GCA_949297205.1 uncultured Bacillota bacterium
AATGATTCTTCCGTCAATCCGCAGGAATTGAAGTACACCGTTAGGAGTATTTATACCTCCCGCCTCAACATTGTACCACTTCCCGGACTCTATAAAATCATTTGGAATTACGGTAAGGGTTTTTCCTATTCTTTGCCATTCGATTATTTCTTTTTTGAATACAACAAGGTAACCTCCGCCTGCATCATCCAGTTTTACGTCAAAGCCCTGATAATCACCGTCTGTTGTTCCCAGGTCGCCAAGCTTCATCTGGAAACATAATACAGCATTTCTGTTGTTTATTTTTGTTTTTGCATCAACTCTGACACCGTTTGAAGATATTGTAAGAGTACCGTCTGATACCGAAGCACTTCCTCCGTCTGACATTTCCCACTTGGCATCACTGTCATATATTCCGTCAATATTTTCAAATTTTAATATCATGTAATAAGGTGATTTCTTTATTATATTGTATATTTCTTCCTCTGTTGCGTCAATAATATCCTGTGTGGTTGCGGTTCTGTATTTTTCGGTTGCATCGGTAAGAATTTTTTCTGCCGTTGCAATAAACTCCTGATCATACTGATACTGCGTATTTTTCAGGTCTTCGTTACAGAATTTTTCGAGAGTTTCCAATGCAAGTTTGAGATTTTCTTTGTCCAGTGCATCTCTTTTTGCAGTTTTAAACAAATACGGTCCGCCTTGTGAATCTATTGTAAACTGATTTTGTCTTACAACACCGATTGCCTGAACTTTCCAGTAATAGAATTTATCATTATCAAGATTGTTGACAGTAATTTGATTAAAGTTTGCATTTTCTCTTATCTGTGTTTCATAAACCACATTTTTCATTTCCGAGTCAGTAGCAATAATAATTTTATAAAAACTTGCTCCCTTTACCGGATCCCATGAAAATGTTATCGAAGATGCATTAAGATTTTGCTGTCCGTTTCTTGGGTATCTGAGTCTTGAACCCTTTTCCGGTTTTTGCAGAAGTATGGGATTGTCAACATTTATACCCGAGGAATTAATATCAAGATTAAGCATTTCCGGTATATCCTTTGCGACCTGACTTTCGGGATTTATGCTGTAATCACCATTTTCCGGATCAACAAATAAATCATCACTGTACTGATATTCCGGATTTCCCTCAAGTTTTCCGTTTAATGTTGAAATGTCTATTGTTTCACCGTTTACTTCCATAGTTTTTGCGCCGTAAGTATCTATGTCTTCAAAATTATAGTTACTTAAAGTTTTTCCGCCCACTGCAGCATTGCCGTAAACTATAACATCCCACCATTCGGCAAACGGATCTCTTTCAAGATACATCGGAATTTTCGGATAAGCTTTTAAATACAGATCTCCTGTCCGGTTTACAAGATCATTCAATCCTTTCCAAAGATCTTCGCCTTTTCTGATTGTATTATAATTCAATCTGGGACTCATCTGTACAGTCGATTTACAGTTGACCGCAAGATTATACATATATTTACTTTCAATGCCGGCGGCAAAGATTGAAGGCACATTTATATCTACCAATAGGTTGTGATGCCAGTTTGCATAACATAGAGCATCGTCATTGTATAAACCGCAATAATTGCTGTCCTTATCATTATCATGTATAAAGTTATGTGCAACCTCAATATCAAAATATGAGGCGGTTCTTCCCATGTATATTGCACCGTAGTCATTCATATATTTTCCGGAATTTACAATTTCATTATAATTGATTTTTGCATTTGTACCGGGCCAGCCCAAGGCAGCTCCTCTCGGACAATCCTGAACAATATTATGCTCGGTTGTTACTCCCATTGCACCGTTCCACGGAGCACCCATTCCGCCCGATGCATAAAACTGTGCCGGAAGTATTACATGATTGTTTCTTACCACACAATTTCCGTCTGTCAACGTTTCCATATTACCTGCTCTAAACTGAACAAATCTTCCGAACATATTATAAGCTTCATTTTCTTCTATTGTTATATCATAAAGGTTTTGTCCGTTATTTACTGCAAGACCTATGGTATATTCATCCTGAAAATGAGAAAAACGGCAGCTTCTTATGGTTATACCTCTTACATCTCCCTCTTTGGGAGCCTGTGCATCAATTGCTCTTGCCCCTTTTGTAAATGTAAGTCCCTCAATAGTTATATTTTTGCATCTGTTAAGCTGTATCATATTGCCCGTAAATACCATCATATCAAGTTTTGAATCATTTAATGAATACGGAGGATAATAATATAGCATAAGATTGTCACAATCTACATACCATTCGCCGGGCATATCTATTTCTTCCAATAAATTTGTTGCATAATAATTTGTTCCGGGAGCAGTTGTCTGTATACCGTTATTGTTATCGGGTGTAGTAATTTTTATTGTCTTGGTGTTCGGATCTACACTTGATATAATTCCTCTGTACCATACCCATCCCCAACTTGAAAACTGTCCGCATATATATGCATTTTTTGCAGTTGTCCACCTTGTGGGATTAACCTCTCCGAATGTAAAGGAATTATACTCGGGAACAGAATAAATTTTTGCAAAACCTTCGTTCGGCCATCTTGCATTTGTCTGTTCAATATTGTTTAAATACAAATAATGAAATATATTTGTCGGATTATCAAGCTGTGTTATTCCTATTTCCGTTAAATCAAGATAAGCGACATTTCCTCTGCCTTCTTTCGGAAGACGTGCAAGTGTCATAGGATCGGTAACAGGTTTAAGCTTTTCAACATCTATTTCAACCGCACCGGTAAGTTCAACCTCACCGTTTCCATAATCTTGTATTTTAAGTCCTTTATAACTATCCAGAGTAAATGCATTCTCCTCCAATACCACAGTACTGTCTATAAAATATCTTCCTGCCATCATATAAATATGTACAAGATACTTTTCACCATAAAGCTCCATATAATCGGCAGCAAGTTTTTTTGCAGCATTAAGTGTCTTAAACGGTTTTTGAGGAGTACCGTCATTGCTGTCACTTCCATCGGGAGATACATATACACCCATTAATTTAATAAGCTGATTTTCATTTATATCATCATAATTTCCGTCCTGAGTAATATAGAAAACCCCATTAGTGTATAATTTATATTTAATTTCAAGATGAGTACATATATCCGCAGATATGTATAATTCATCATTTTTCTTTTCTATGGGTCTTTCCAATTTCACGTCTGTACCGTCAAGTGTTACTATATCAGAATTATATGTAACTTTCAAATCATGTTCTCCGGAAAAAGACAATAAATCAGATGTATTATCTTCATCAGCTGTATACCCGATATTTGTGAGAAACCATTCTGCCGGAAGCATTAAGACATTATCACTCATATAAGGAGGATAATCAAGTTCTGTGTCGGAAGTTCCAGCAAAAGCAGTCACTGCATCTATGCACATCAGAATTTTTGTATTCTCCGGAAGGATATTCTCTTTTTTTGCCGCCGATACCGAAAGAGGCAGATATGTTAATAACATACTGACTGCGGCAATTAATGAAATAATTTGTTTTTTCATATCAGACATTCATCCTTTCTTTATATTTTTCTGCCGCACATATTATTTTAAATGGCCCCTTATAACCAATATATTTGATGGATTACCAATTCTTGATGTAATCAATACCCTGTCACAATTTCTACCTGCTGTCTCATATGTTTTTATTTGAGATAGATTTATTTCGGAAATTTTGGGTTCCTTATTTTGTAAATCTATCAATGTTGCAGTTGTTCCCGACCATGTATTTGTTACATAGCCTGTTTTTGTTTCATCATATGATGATACTTCCAATGGCTGTGTTGTGGTTATAATATAGTCTGAATCACCTTTTAAAGCATATCCAAGCATTACACGCATTGCTTCATTGCTGTATGTCATCCATGCATAACCATACGTGGAGAATGAATATGTACCATTAGACTCAACATATGATACACTGTATGGATTTGAATATGTGTATAAAGCATCTTCCCAGTGGTCAATACAACCTGCCAATGCACCCTGAACATTATTGTAATTATAATATACATTACCATCAATTGTAAATCCGCCTGAATAATCTGCATTTTCATCAAACATCAGCTGTACATTGTTTATATTTCCGTCTTGATCAAGACCATATCTTATTATATCTCCTATCTCAACTTTAAAGTAATGTGATACTCCGTTTGCATCAACGTAGGCATTGTCTCCCTGAACATTTTTAACATTTCCTTCTTCAAGTGCATCATCAACAACCGTATACTCCATGTTTGATGCATCCATGGTAAGTATTTGTACAGGCATATCATCAGCATCAATACTCTGATATATACCTCTTACAATTCCAACTGTATGAGGAAGTTTTGTTGATATAGCCTGTGATACATCTTTTGTATATACAACATATTCAGCAACCGGAGAATCCTTCTTTGTAGTATAGACCATAACGTTATCCATTATTTCGTCATCAGAGAAAAACGATCTTGTTCCTACGGAAAATCCACCGTCTGTATCAAA
>CASFSH010000190.1 GCA_949297205.1 uncultured Bacillota bacterium
TTTCTGCTCACGGAACAATTGATACAATGCGCAGGTTTTTGGAAAAATACGGAAAAGACATGGAGTTCTGCCAGATACAGTTAAACAACAAAGACTGGAAATTTCAGGACGCAAAAGGAAAGATTGAACTTTTAAAGGAATATAATCTTCCGGTATGGGTAATGGAGCCTGTAAGAGGCGGTAAGCTTGCATCGTTGGATGAAAAGTATATGAAGAGATTAAAAGATCTGCGCCCGGAAGAAAGCGCACCGGGCTGGGCATTCAGATTTTTACAGACAATTCCCGGAATTACAACAATATTGTCAGGTATGTCGGATGAAAAACAGCTTCTTGAAAATATTGAAACATTTAAGGAGGAAAAACCTCTTAACGAGCATGAAATGCAAGTGCTGATAAATATAGGGGATCATATGACAAACACAACGTCGCTTCCTTGTACGGCCTGCCGTTACTGCACAAGTCATTGCCCCAAGCATTTGAATATTCCTTATCTGATTGAGCTGTATAACGAACACTGCTTTACCGTTGATTTTGCATTTATTGCACCTATGGCACTGTCTGCAATGAAAGATGAGGAAAAGCCGGGGGCATGTATCGGCTGCAAAAGCTGTGAAGCGGTTTGCCCTCAGCAGATAAAAATTTCCGACATGATGAAAGATTTTGACAAAAGGATAAACGCATGAATAATGATATAATAAAAGCAAAAGAAATTCTTGATAAAGAAAATGCAACCTGTGTTTTCTGCCGGGATGAGAGCGTCATAATTTCTCATAAACGCGGAGTAAATCCGCTTATAGAGCTTATAGAATCGGGAGAAAATTACAGCAGGTTTTCTGTAGCTGATAAAGTTGTGGGAAACGGTGCTGCATTTCTTTATGTTATTCTGAATATACGGGAAATATTTGCAAAAGTGATAAGCGATGCGGCTTGTGACACTTTTAATAAATATGGAATAAGCTATATGTATGAAAACAGGGTTAAATCAATACAAAACAGAACCAATACCGGTATTTGTCCTATGGAACAGGCGGTAATGAATGCAAAAACACCTGATGAGGCTTTCATGTTTATAAAGAAAAAAATAGAAGAGCTTAAATCGGTGAAATAAATATTTGTAAATAAAGTTAAAATGCACTTAAAATCATTCAGAGGTTTAAGTGCATTTTTGTATGATTTTAATTTTATAGAGGTCATGAAAAAGAATATTTGTTATTTTACCGTCAGAACCACCTTGCCTGTATTTTCGCCTTTATATAAGATGTTCTGTGCCGCTTCGGCTTCGGTAATTGGCAAAGTGGCATAAATTGTAGGTTTAATTTCACCCGACTCAATTTTCGGAAATACCTTTTCAACCAATTGTGAAAGAATGTATGCTTTTGTTTCGGGAGCTCTTGAACGCAGTGTACTTCCGATTATTCTGATATTTTTCACATATATGTTTTTAAGGTCAATTTCCGTTTTTTCGCCGGCAAGTGCAGCAATCATTATCCATCTTGCGCCGTAGTTTAAATAGTGAATACATTTGCCCATTATTTCACCGCCGAGACAGTCTATGGCAACATCTATGCCGTGTCCCTGTTCAAGTTCTTCCTGCAAAACCTTTACTATATCTTCTTCACCTGTTACAACGACTCTGTCCGCATTAAGATGCCTGATACTGTTTGCTTTTTCCCTTGTTCTGACAGTGGTAAGTACTCTTATACCGAAAGCCTTTGCCATTGGAATTATAACGCTTGCAAGACCTGACGCACCGGCATTAATAAGCAATGTGTTGCCTTTTTGTATATTGCCTTCCATAAATAAGTTAAGATAAGCTGTTGCAAATGCTTCGGGTATGGCTGCCGCTTCAGTCATTGAACAGTTATTCGGTACGGGCATAAGCATATTATATTTAACGGCGGCATATTGGGCATATCCGCCTCCTCCAAGCAACGCACAAACCTTATCACCTATATTCCATTTTGATTTTTTCTTTGCGGTTTCTCCAATTTGGACAATTACTCCCGAAATTTCGAGCCCCATCCATTCGGGACATCCGGGAGGGGGAGGATAATCCCCTTCTCTCTGCATCAAATCGGCACGGTTTAATGCCGCGGCGTGAATTTCCACTAAAACTTCATCCTCATTTATCTCGGGATTCGGGACGTCGTCCCATCTTAAACTTTTATCATCATTTATGAGTATGGCTTTCATATTTTATCATTCTTTCTATATATTATCTCTTATTTTTTTTACGTTTTGTAAAAGCGGCTGTGACGGTGTTGCAAATTCATCATATTCATAAACGGTCAGATACATACAGCAACCCAACTCACCGCCGATT
>CASFSH010000191.1 GCA_949297205.1 uncultured Bacillota bacterium
ATGTATTATTCCGCTTCTTTCCTCCATATCGGGTTTTGCGGTTCCTATGTCGAGATACTTATAAATCTGCATACTGTCAGCAGATACTATTTCTCCGTTATATTCTTTTGCTATTTCTATGGAAAGGGCAGTTTTACCCGAAGCGGTAGGACCTGCTATAACTATTAACGGTATCTTTTCCATTTTTTCAGTCTTCTTTCTTAAAATATTTAATTATGTTTTCTGCAGTTTTTTTATCCATTCCCTTTACATTCATTAATTCCTCAAAGGATGCCTTTTTTATATATTCCACCGTCTTAAAATGGGTTATAAGTTCATTTCTTCTTTTTTCTCCCACACCCCTTATACTATCCAATTCCGACGTTATTTTTCCCCTTAAATTTCTATGATAGGTTATTGCCGTACGGTGTACCTCATCCTGCATTCTTGTAATCATATGAAAAAAAGCACTTGTGGGATTAAGTCCTATTTCTCCGTCCGGTGACAATAATCCTCTTGTTCTGTGACGGTCATCCTTTACCATTCCGAATACGGGAATTTGGGTATCGGTCATTTCAAGCATTTCCTGTGCTGCCGCAATATGTCCTTTTCCTCCGTCAACAAAAATCACATCGGGAAGAGGAAGAAATTTTGCTTCTTTTAATGTGATTTCTCCCTTTTCAATTTTTTCTGTTTCTTCCCTTGCCTCATTCAGACGTCTGTATATAACCTCCTGCATGGCGCGGTAATCATCAGCTCCCTCGAAGGATTTTATTTTAAATTTTCTGTACCTCGACCTTACAGGTTTTCCGTTTTCAAAAACTACCATAGACGCAACATTACTGCTTCCCGAAATATTGGATATATCATAACATTCAATAGTTTTTACCTCTTTATCCAACCCCAATATTTCCTTTGCATTGTAAGCCGCCGCCTTTTTATCTTCCATTCTCATCTTATTGATATTGTAATTGTTTAAGGCGATACGGGCATTTTTAAAAGCCATCTCAACAAGCTTTACCTTTTCTCCACGTCTGGGATAGGTTATTGTTACCTTTTTACCTTTTGTTTCGGTAAGCCATTGGGTTATTGCGTCACCGTCATTTATTTCATACTGTGTTACTATTTCCTCCGGAATAAACGAAGAATTCTGATAAAACTGCTTTACAAATATTGTTATTATTTCACTGTCCGTCAATTCTTCCGTTTCATTAATTCTGTAATTTTCTCTGCCGCACAGCTTTCCCGATCTTATGAAAAATACTTCGGCAAAGGTTTTATCTTCGTCTCTTGCAGCTGCTATAATATCCATATCTGTCTGCTTGTCGGAATTTATAATCTTCTGTTTTTCATCAATGGATTTAATTGCCCTTATTCTGTCACGAAGTGACGCCGCTTTTTCAAATTCAAGATTTTTTGACGCCTCTTTCATTCTTTCCTCAAAATCCTTTAACAGCTTTTTATGATCCCCTTCGAGAAACTCGGCAATATCATTAAATATTTTTCTGTAATCTTCATTTGATATATTTCCCGTACAGGGTGCAAAACATTTTTTTATGTGATAATTCAGGCATGGTCTGCCCTTTCCTATATCTCTGGGAAACACTTTATTACAGGAAGGAGGATTAAATATTTTCTGTATTATCTCAATAGTATTTTTTATGGTGTTTGTTCCCATATACGGCCCGAAATATTTGCCGCCGTCCTTCTTTAGGGTTCTTGTCATAAATATTCTGGGCCATTCTTCATTCATTGATATTTTTATATAGGGATACTGTTTATCGTCTTTCAGAAGAATATTGTATTTAGGTCTGTATTTTTTTATAAGATTACATTCAAGTACAAGTGCTTCCGTTTCCGAATCGGTCACTATATATTCAAAATATGAAATGTTTGAAACCATCGCTTTTACCTTCGGGGTATGATTTGCACTGTTCTGAAAATACTGACGTACTCTGTTTTTTAATATTTTTGCCTTTCCCACGTATATTACAGTATCCGACTCATCATGCATTATATAAACTCCGGGCTGATCGGGCAGATTTTTTAATTCTTCCTCTATGTCAAACATCTTCCTCCTCCTTTCTTTTTTTTCAATTTCCATAATTTCAAAATGATCAATATTATTTTAATTTATTTAACCAATATCTTTATTTTAATCTCCATTCCGCCGCCAATGCGGCGGCACAAATCCTAACGTGTAAAAGAAGCAAGCAGATTGCCGTTTTGAGTGACGACGGCGTATGTGTATACTCCGAGTCACGAAAAATGGTGAGATGCAAAGCTTATTTTT